>CALKJA010000001.1 GCA_937995865.1 uncultured Paracoccaceae bacterium
AGCTGTTCCAGCATCTGGCTTGGCAATACGCCGTTCATTGTCCGCTCCCTTGTTCCCGGAGGCGGCTTTGCTGGTGCGGTCATGGAGGTGAAGAGGGGAAGATTTGGTCGGGCTAGCAGGACTCGAACCTGCGACCTTCCGTCCCCCAGACGGACGCGCTACCAGGCTGCGCCATAGCCCGACTGACGACGTCATATAGCCGAATTCAAACATCGCACAACCCTGAAATCACGAACAGAGCCGCGGCTCGAGCTACCACGGGCGACTGCCTGAACCCAGCCGCGCATGGAGCGATTTCAGCCGTCCGAAAACGGGAAGAAGGTCTTCGGGTAATGTATCATCAAAAGCTTCAATTTTGCCGCGTAGTTCTCTGATTAATAACAAAGAAGACAAGGGCAGCGCGGGTTTTTCTGAGAGCGAACTGGGTGGCACGTCGTCAATAACAGCCGGCGCGTCCTCTGGCTCTGTAACGGGCTTACTTTCTGCCGCTTGAGGATCCATTGAGACCACCGTTGCGTCGGCCTCAATGATAACTTGTTCAACGCCTTCACCCTGTGGCGATAGCGATGACACATATTTCGGCCCTCGCTCGCGGAGGATCTTTTGAACGCCTTTGATGGTAAGCCCATCATCATGTAGAAGTTTTTTGATCCCGCCCAGCAACGCCATATCCGATGGCCGATAGTACCGGCGTCCACCGGCGCGTTTTACGGGTTTGACTTGGCTGAACTTGCTTTCCCAAAAGCGCAAAACATGCGGCTGAGTGTTCAGCCAATCTGCAACTTCGGAAATCGTCCGAAAAGCCTCGCGCGCCTTTGCCATTTTTAACTCTTATTGCCGTCGGCGACACGTTCTTTCATGAGATGGGACGGTCTGAACGTCAGCACCCGGCGCGGTGAAATAGGGACCTCTTGCCCGGTCTTCGGGTTTCGTCCCACGCGCGCTGCTTTGTCTCTAACAGAGAATGTACCGAAGGACGAAATTTTGACCTGCTCGCCGCGAACAAGAGCATCTGACAACTCTTCAAGCACACGCTCAACTAGCTGGGCAGATTCATTTCGGGACAACCCAACTTCTCGGAACACGGCTTCGCTAAGATCCATCCGAGTCAGAGTCTTTTGTTGCATGATATCCCCCTTCGTTTCGTTAGAGGGTAAGCATGGTCTAAGGATTGGTCAATAACAGGGACTTGGACTGTTCTTCTAATCGAAGCTTTAAGGTGTAAACAAAGCTCAGAAAACGCGGAAAACCGCGCATGGCCTCACATCCGGAAGACAACAGAGCCCCAAGCCAAACCACCGCCAATGGCGCCGGTTACCACAACATCACCGTCCTTGATCCGTCCGTCAGCTCGCGCGACCGACAAAGCGAGCGGAATCGACGCGGCGGAAGTGTTGCCGTGATCTTGAACCGTGATGACGACCTTTTCCATCGGAACGTGTAGGCGCTCTGCCGTCGCTTTTAGGATTCTCAAATTCGCCTGATGCGGGACGATCCAATCAATATCATTGGGCTGCAGGCCCGCTTTGGCCAACGTCGCCCGTGCCGTCCCGGCAAGCTTCTCAACGGCATGCCTGAAGACCTCTTTGCCCTGCATACGAAGGTGGCCCGTCGTCTGCAGTGACACCCCGCCATCGACGTATAGAATATCTTTGAACCGCCCATCGGAGTTGATTTCTGCCGCTAGGACGCCACGGTCTTGTGGGGTACCTGCTGCGTCTCGGGCTTCTAGGAGCACTGCACCGGCACCATCCCCAAACAGCACGCAAGTGGATCTGTCCGTCCAATCCATCAACCGAGAGAATGTTTCAGCACCGATAACGAGGATGCGTTGGGCTTGGCCGGAACGGATCAGGGCATCTGCATTTGTCATTGCAAATGCAAACCCAGCGCAGACGGCTTGAACATCAAACGCGAAACCGCGTGTCATACCAAGTTTTTCCTGCACCATCGTTGCCGCAGACGGAAAGGTCAGGTCTGCTGTTGAGGTTGCAACGATAATCGCGTCAACCTCGTCAGCCATCACACCAGCATCGTCTAGCGCGGCTTTGGCCGCGCGTGCCCCCAGATCGGAGGTGGTCTCTCCTTCGGCTGCAAAGTGGCGTCTCTCGATGCCAGTGCGGCTGCGAATCCAGGCATCATTTGTATCGAGTGTTGCCTCGAACTCCGCGTTTTCAACGACGCGCTCTGGAAGGGCATGACCGATGCCACGTAGAAAAGATCGTACTGTCATGGGGTCGATCCTTTGTCCGCAAGGTCCTCTGCATCCGCAAAGCCGCCTGCAGCGGCCACACGCGCAGCTACGCGCTCGGTAAACCCGGAGCTTGAAAGCTGATGGGCCAAACCAATGGCAGCAGCAACGCTTGTCGCATCTGCAGAGCCGTGAGACTTAACAACGGTTCCATTCAAGCCAAGGAAAACACCACCGTTTACACGCCTCGGATCAATACGTTTTTTCAACCGATTGAGTGACGTATAGGCCATCAATGCCGCCAACCGCGACAACGGTGTATGCCGAAAGGCGTCTCTCAAAGCGCTGCTGATAAAGCTGGCCGTGCCTTCGCCCGTTTTGAGAGCGATATTCCCGGTGAACCCGTCTGTGACGATCACATCCACATCATTGGAAGGGATTTGCCCTCCTTCGACAAAGCCCACATAGTCAAAATTGGCTTCATTTGCTTGCGCTGTAATCAAATCCTGCGCGACCTTAAGTTCCGCGCGGCCCTTGTGTTCTTCTGTTCCCACATTCAGTAGGCCAACGCGCGGCCTTTTGATGCCCAAACCATTGCGGGCGTAAGACACACCCATCAAAGCGTATTGCATAAGATCAGATTCATCGGCGCGGATGTCTGCGCCGACATCCAGCATCACGTTAAACCCCTGCTTTGAGCTAGAAGGCCACAATACAGCAATGGCAGGGCGGTTAACACCGGGGAGCTTGCGCAGGCGCACCATTGAAACGGCCATAAGAGCACCGGTGTTGCCGCAAGACACACAAACACCTGCATCACGGGCGCGCACTGAGTTGATCGCAGACCACATAGAGGTGTTCTTGCCGTGGCGCATCACATAAGAGGGCTTGTCCTCCATACTGACGACACCTTGAGCGTCTCGAATGGTTGTGATGCCCGCTAATTTTCGCTTGGCAACAAGTGGAGCCAGCTCCGCTTCGGGGCCGTGCAAAATAAAACGCAGCTCAGGTGATACCTGCGCTGCCCGCGCAAGGCCTTTTACCACCACCGCGGGTCCTTGGTCTCCGCCCATGGCGTCGACCGATATGACGTGCTTTGGATCAGAAGAGGGGGCGTTGTCGCCACCGACGCCGGAGGAACCGGGTTCATCTCCCATGTTCGACTGCCTTAGGCGGCGTCTTCGTCGTCGAGATCGATCTCGTCGACCATTGCGATGACTTCACGGTCATCATAGTGGCCGCAAGACGCGCACACGTGGTGCGGACGCTTGAGCTCACCGCAGTTTGTGCACTCATTCGGGTTGGCAGCTACCAGGCTGTCATGAGCGCGGCGATTGTTGCGGCGTGAGCGTGATACGCGATTCTGTTGAACAGCCATCTTTTTGACCTCGGATCGGGGCCGCGCAATCTCTGCGAGGCCGGTTGTCTTGAATTTTTCGCGGCATTAAAGCACTGGGATCACACAGGCAACCCCTTGTTGTCAGAGAGCGCAACATACGCGGGCGCTCGTATGTTGCAAGCCTGTTTCTTTAGCTATGTGTCGGAACTCTTTTTTAGCTGATCTCTAAGCCCTGCGAGGCCCGCGAAAGGTTTGGCATCATCATCGCTCATCGGAGTGATGCCGGGTTCCGAAAATACAGTTTCTTGAGGCCTAGACTCCGCGACACGCGGGTATGCAGGAAGGGCCAGCGAAACCATCTCTTGTACAATCGCCGACACATCCAGCACAGGCACAAGCGGCTCAAGCGTGTCATCTTCGGGCATCTCAGTTTCAGATTCAGTGATCTGCGGCATCTTTGCGGTGAACAGAATTGTATCAGTTTGGTCGATCCGTGTCGTGATCGGGTCCAATGTTGCGACACAGGCTTGGACAACTGTTGCGCCCCATTCGGCGGTAAGCCGCCAATCCTGTTTCCCTTCCGGTGCAAGCTCAATGGCAGCGCGCAGTTTGCGCAGCTCCAACAAGTCTAATGCACCTGCAATTTCACGGCGTAAGGGCGCATCCGGCGCAAATAAAAACCCGTGTGCACGGTCTGCTGGAAGCTTGGACAGCGGGATAGAAGCTGTGTGAGACGGTTTGTTGGTCATCGGCGTACGTGGCCTTTGGCTTGATAAATGCAACCGGTGCCTGTTACATCGTGGAAAGGGTCAATGAAAGACCGTGTTGAGTGAAGCGTTGCTAGCAGTGGCAAAAGCGAAAACACCAATGAGGGCAGGCATGCGACAAATAGCTATTTTGCGTGGAGCGACGATTCTTATCGCGGCGTTCGCATTGACGGCGTGCGTAGCCACATATCGCAATCATGGGTATGCGCCAACAGATCAAGAGCTCCAAGACATCATTGTTGGGGTTGATACGCGCGCCAGTGTAGAAGACACGATCGGACGGCCCTCAACATCGGGCGTCCTCACGGAAAGCGCATTTTACTATCTTGGGGACCGGCGTCGCCAATTCGCCTATCAAGCGCCACGTGTTATCGACCGCCAACTTGTCGCTATTAGTTTTGATAGCAACGATTTGGTGTCTAACATTGAACGCTTTACGCTTGAAGATGGGCGTGTTGTTCCGATCAGCCGCCGAGTGACGGACTCCAGCGTTGAGAACACAGCGTTCTTGCGGCAGCTGCTTGGCAACCTGGGTCGGTTTGATGCTGGTCGTTTGCTCGGTGGCGGATAATCCTAACGACCCAACCGTGGATTAGTCTTCGGGTTGAAAGTTCAAAGCGACGCCGTTGATGCAGTAGCGCAGTCCTGTTGGGTGCGGGCCGTCCGGAAATACGTGCCCAAGATGTGCATCACAACGGTCGCAATGCACCTCGGTTCGCCGCATGAACCACGAATTATCTGCCTTCTCACCAACCGGTGCGCCTTCAATGGGAGCAAAAAAGGACGGCCAACCAGTCCCGCTGTCAAATTTTGCGTTTTTGTCAAAAAGCGGCGCATCGCAGCAAACACATCGAAATAGGCCGGGGCCGGACGCGAAGCTTTCATAGCTACCTGCACGCTCGGTTGCGTGTTTGCGAGTGACCTTAAAAGCCATTTCGGAGAGCTGGGAACGCCACTCTTCATCGCTCTTGATAATCTTTTCCATTTGTTTCCCCTTTGCCCTCAGGTCAGTCTTTGATTTGATAAGAATGGCGCAATGCCATTCTTGCAAGAAATAGGTGTGTATTGGGCAACGTCCAAGGTGATGTAACGCCAGTTCAGGAACGCGTGATGACAGTTCTACCCCGAGGGGTCATCCTTGGTAAGTACCATGCTCGGATCGCTCAGGCGGAACGTGACATAACGGCTGTACATTCTTTGCGCGCACGCACATTTCGACGCGGGGTTTGTGCGGACGCTGATCAGTTCGACGAAAAGTGCACCCATTTCATTGTCGAAGATCAACGCAACGGTGCTGTTGTCTGTTGCTTTCGGTTGTTGCTCGTCACGCGCGGCGATCAGATTCATAAGAGCTATTCTTCGCAATATTACGGGCTTTCGGCGCTTACAGCCTACGATTCTCCAATGTTGGAGATGGGCCGATTTTGCATCGATTCAGGCCGTTCTGACCCCGATATCCTCCGGGTGGCTTGGGCGGCGCTCACTGCGTATGTTGATGCCTACGGAATCAAACTTCTGTTTGGTTGTTCGTCATTTGAAGGGACCGATGCGGCGCAATACACTGACACTTTTGCGATGTTGAGGACAAACCATCTTGCACCCAAACGCTGGCTCCCAAAGATTAAAGCCCCACAGGTCGTGCGATTCGAAAAGCGCCTAGCTGATCGCAAAAAGGCGATACTGGCCATGCCGCCACTCCTTAGATCCTACCTTTCGATGGGAGGGTGGGTCAGCGATCATGCGGTTGTCGATCGGGACTTAGGCACATTGCATGTGTTTACAGGTCTTGAGATCGCGGCAATCCCAGCAGCGCGCAAAAGGCTGCTGCGTGCGCTTCTGAGTTGACCATCTTCCTTTGCGCGACTAGCTGCGCGTCATGGCACGTGCACCGATCCTTCAGCTTTCCGACATTTCGCTCACCTTTGGTGGAAACCCCGTATTCGAGGGCATGTCCCTTGTGGTTCAACCGGGCGACCGCGTTGCATTGGTGGGGCGCAATGGATCAGGAAAATCGACCTTGCTTAAGGTGATGGCTGGTCTTGTAGAACAGGACGCCGGATCTCGCGTTGTCCCTCCAGGCCATTCTGTGGGGTACATGGAGCAAGATCCGACAATGGAAGGGTTCACGACCCTTGGCGATTTCGCGTTAAGCGCGCTTGATCCCTCTGAAGCGTATAAGGTCGATATGGCGGGCGAGGGGCTAAAATTCGATCCCGAGCGGCCTATTGCGACCGCTTCAGGCGGCGAGCGTCGGCGAGCGGCTTTGGCAAAACTATGGGCTGAAGGGCCGGAGTTGATGCTTTTAGATGAGCCAACCAACCATTTGGATATCGAAGCGATCGGATGGCTGGAAGAACAGCTCAGCAGCACACGAAAAGCATTTGTTGTTATCTCGCATGACCGCGCATTCCTGACCGCACTGACCCGCGCAACGCTTTGGATTGACCGAGGTGCCGTCAAGCGACAAGAGCAGGGGTTTGGCGCTTTTGAAACTTGGCGTGATAAGTCCTGGGAAGAAGAAGACGAGCAGCGACACAAGCTAAACCGCAAGATCAAAGCAGAAGCCCGCTGGGCTGTGGAAGGTATTTCTGCGCGCCGAAAGCGCAATATGGGCCGCGTACGCGCGCTACAAGATCTCAGGGCTGAGCGCGCAAGCCAGATCAAACGGCAAGGCACGGCCGCAATGACGTTTGAAGCCGGAACGCAAAGCGGCAAGAAGGTTATCGAAGCAGAAGGCTTGCATAAATCCTTTGAAAAAAAAGTCATTTGCCGCGATTTCTCGCTAACCGTACAGCGGGGCGATC
>CALKJA010000002.1 GCA_937995865.1 uncultured Paracoccaceae bacterium
CATGCCGCGTGAGATGGCCCAATTTGCCCCGTGATGGAAAAAGGAATTTAGGGGTGGGGCCATCCTGTTCATCTAAATGACCCAACCAATCAATCATTGCCGTGCGCGCAGGCGGAGACAAGGGCACCATGCGTTCCTTACCGCCTTTGCCGCGCACCAAAAGCATACGTGGATCACCACGCGCAGATGATAGCGGCAGCGAAACAAGTTCTGTAACCCGCATACCGGTTGCATAGAGCAACTCCATTAAGCAGGTCGTCCGCAACCGGATTGAAGCGGTTTTGCCATGCGCACGCGCGGCGGATAACAACTGTTCGACCTCATCTATGGTAAGCGTCTTGGGGAGCCGTGCGGCGCGACCGGGCCCGCGTATTTGAATGGCAGGGTTGTCTGCGCGCAAACCCTCTTCAAACGCAAATCGATAGAGTTGCTTGATGGAGCTTAGACGTCGCGCCCGCGTGGCCTTAGCCAGCCCTTGGGCTTCACAGTGGATGAGGTAATCTTCTACGTCTGATTGCTTGGCATTTGCAAAGGTGATCGAGCGCCCTGCAAACCAAAGCTGTGCGTCTTGCAGATCTCTTGCATAAGCAGCCTGTGTGTTCGGTGCTGCGTCCAGCTCTGCGGCTTGGGCTTCGATAAAGGGCTGTATCCAATCGCCTTGGGTCATCATGTATCCAATAACAAATGCAACGCGGATCGACGGGCTGTCTCTTCAAGCCCCAACGCCCGCAAGGTGGCAAGCGCTTGCGGGAGCGCAGACAAATCAGCGCTCCTTGCGGCCTCAATCTGAGCAATCGCACGCAAGATCGTCATCGCAATCCCACCTGCGCGCTCTGGCTCAGTGCTTCCATCAAAGCCCGCGATTAGGGCTGTCTCGAGTGGCGTCTGACCAACATGTCCATTGGTATCGCCGGCGCCAAGTGCTGCCTCAAGCGTGTCGCCTCTGACATCTTCGTAGCGAGGTGAAAGCAGCAGCAGACGGTTCCTGACTGCCGCAGCTGCGGTACCTAAAGGCAGGCGTGGGTCAAGTCTCGGCGCAACAAGTGTTGCCAAAATAGGGCGCAAGCCCACATCAGACATCAATTCATCCGCGGATTGCAGCGCGCTGCCGATTGCAGTTGGGTCACGGGCGGACAACGCCGCATCAAGCCGTTGTATCGCCTCTGCGCGATCCCAGACGCCGCCAGAAGCCGCAGGGATGCGCGCAGAGTAGATCCCAAATAGCTGATTGGCCTGAACCGCACCCGAACGGGCAAGGCGTTCAGCAGCATCCAGCTGTGCCTTCCAGCCAAGCTCGGGCCGCAGATCGACCACCGCAAAAGCACGCGCTAGATCCTGTGTTGCCAAAGGTGCACCCATTGCTTCGCGCAGTCGGATTGTGAGGGGCGTGATCGCGCCCGCAGGAAGCGGAGGGTTTGCTTCATCGGCAAACTCTGGCTCAAGAAACTGCTCAAGCAGAGCAGCCATTCCAGGCTCGATATCGCCCAGAGCGGATGCCGTGCGCAGTGTTAACGCGGCCGCAGACCAATCTGCCAATCGCGCTAGGCAAAACACACGGGTTGGTAAGTCATCCGAAAGAGACGGATCATGTGCCAATGACTGGCAAACTGCGTCTTCTGAAGCCGTCAAAAGGGCGATGTCCATCGCTCTTGAAAACAACGGCCGGGCAATCGGACCTGCTGAATTCAAAAGCGCCTGTGCCTCGCTGACAGCTCCAAAAGCCAGCAAAGAATCGACCCGTGTCGCCAGAAAGCCCTCGCTGGACATTCCGACAGGTGCTGTGGCCTCGGCGAGAAGCAGGCGTGTGCGAAGATCTGCCAAAGGGCTCATTAAAACTGATGGCAAGGCGGTAAGCGCTGCAGTCATTGCGTCGCCACCCGCGCCTTGCCACATCGTGGTTGGCAAACCGCTCACTGCCATCGGAAGCAACCCTAACCCGCCGCCGCCGGCGTCTTCCAATGGTAGTGCCTCAACAGAGGGCACAGACCCGCTTTCAACGATCGGCGGCTCTGCCTGGCTTGGGTCAATAGCAGCCTCCGTTTGCACAGTATCAAGCCACTCGATCACAGACAGTGGGGCCCCATCTTCAGATGAGATGTCCGTTGGCTGCGCGTCAAGAGAGGGCGCAAAAAGCAACGAGATTAAAAGAGGTGTATGTCTATAGATCAAGCTCAACTGGGACCGTCACTGTTTCTTTCGGCGGCGAAAAATCTGCGCCAAGGAGAGGGCCAAAATAGGCATATGCAACGAAAGAAAGAGCGGCCAATACAACCAAAATTAGCACCAGCTTAATCAGTCGCCACATTCTGCCTGCTCCGTTCAATTTGCACGTCTCAGCGATGTGCTGCGCGCCTGCCTGTGCTCTGCCAAGTTATATATGGCCTTTTCCCAATATTCACGCCATTCAGAGGGCAATCGCAAGCGATAAGCGGGGCTTGGCCGATTACGTTCCGTTTTGAGCAAGCCAAATGACAAGGGGAAGTGCGTGGCAAACTTCATTCAACAAGGGCGGCTGAAGCGCAGTATCGTGCTTGTGGGCATGATGGGCGCGGGGAAAACGGCCATTGGACGCGCCCTTTCAGCGCGCCTTGGGGTGCCATTCCGAGATAGTGATCAGGCGCTTGAGGAAGCGGCGAACATGACAGTGCCAGAGATTTTTGCGCGCGACGGCGAACCGTTTTTCCGCGAAAAAGAAGGGCAAATCATCTCGAGGTTGTTGGATCTACCACCCGGGATCTTGGCGACAGGCGGGGGGGCGTATTTGTCTGCACCGACGCGTACGATAATCGCAGAGAAGGGACTTGCCCTTTGGCTCAAAGCTGATTTCGATGTACTTTGGGAGCGTGTGCGGCACAAAGATACGCGCCCGTTGCTGCAAACTGCTGACCCAAAGGCAACGCTTGCCCAGCTGCTGAACGATCGCGCGCCACACTATGCACAAGCTGGCTTGATTGTGGAAAGCCAGCCTTCTTACTCAATCGATGATATGACCAACGCCGTGTTATCGGCTTTGAGAACCCTTCCGGAAATTTTGGAGCCTTTAAACGATGCTTGAAACTGTCCACGTTCCCCTAGGCGCCCGCGCCTATGATGTTGTCATTGGAACCGGACTTTTGACGCAGGCGGGCCGTCGGATTGCGCCGTTTTTGGAACGACAACGCGTAGCGATTGTGACGGATTCCAATGTCGGAGCGCTGCATCTTGGTGCGTTACAAGACTCGCTTGAAGCTGACGGTATCGTAAGCACGTGCCTTGCATTGCCGCCGGGTGAAGCAACCAAAAGTTGGGGCCCGCTTGAGCAGACAGTTGAGTGGCTTTTATCCGAAAAAATCGAGCGACGTGATGTTGTGATTGCCTTAGGGGGGGGCGTGATCGGCGATCTTGTTGGCTTTGCAGCGGCGATCTTGCGGCGTGGTGTGCGATTTGTGCAGCTTCCAACCAGCCTTTTGGCTCAGGTCGATAGCTCAGTTGGTGGGAAAACTGGGATCAATGCGCCGCATGGCAAGAACCTTATCGGTGCGTTTCACCAGCCCAGCCTTGTTCTTGCTGATACGGATGTTTTAGGCACTTTGACGTCGCGCGATTTTCTCGCTGGCTATGGAGAGGTTGTAAAATACGGTCTCTTGGGCGACGCACCGTTCTTTGAATGGCTTGAGGCGAACGGTCCTGCGTTGGCCGAAGGCGATATGGCGGCGCGCGTTCGCGCAGTGACCAAATCGGTGCAGATGAAAGCTGATATCGTAGCCCGCGATGAGACCGAGCAGGGCGATCGCGCACTTCTCAATTTGGGCCATACCTTTTGCCATGCGCTTGAGGCAGCGACTGGCTATTCAGATCGGCTTTTACATGGTGAAGGCGTCGCGATTGGATGTGCGATGGCTGCAGATCTCTCCGCGCGCCTTGGATTGTCGCCGCAAGAAGATCCCTCACGTATAGGTGCGCATCTAAGCGCGATGGGCATGAAAGCGCGGCTCTCAGATATTGAAGGGGATCTGCCCGGCTCCGACGCGTTGCTTGATTTGATGGGCCAAGACAAAAAGGTCGTCGATGGGACTTTGCGCTTTATTCTTATGCGCGGCATCGGGGATGCGTTTGTCACTGCCGATGTTCAACGCCAAGCGGTACTGGACGTTCTAGACGCGGCCCGCTGATGCGGGTTTCGGCAAGGCAAAGAACATTTTCCTATTGATATTGGCTCCACCTAAGCAGCTTGAGGCGTATTTAAGGCACGTACTTGCCGTATTAGGTCGGGCGGAGTTGTCCAGGGCCCGCTGAAATGGGCCTTGGAAGTATTCTTGACTTGAGGCTCGCTTGCAGGTGCCGCCTTAGTTGGCTTTAGAACGGAATTTCGTCGTCGATATCCGCGCTGGGTGGGTTGCCGCCACCGCCGCCGCCGGAATACCCGCCGCCACCTTGATTTCCGCCACCATAGCCACCGCCGCCGCCTGAGTAACCACCGCCGCCGCCAGAATAGCCACCACCGCCACCGCCGCCATCACCCGCGTTGCGGCCATCAAGCATGGTCAGCGTGCTGCCAAAGTTACGGAGGACGACTTCTGTTGAATAGCGATCATTGCCGTTTTGGTCCTGCCATTTGCGTGTCTCAAGCTGGCCCTCGACATATACTTTGGAGCCTTTGCGCAGGTATTGCTCCGCAATCCGCACGAGCCCTTCGCTGAAAATCGCAACTGTGTGCCACTCTGTTCGTTCGCGGCGCTCACCGGTGTTGCGATCTTTCCAGTTTTCTGAGGTGGCAATGCGCAGATTGCAGACTTTGCCCCCGTTTTGAAAGTTCCGGACTTCTGGGTCTTGCCCCAAGTTCCCGATCAAGATGACCTTGTTCACTGACCCAGCCATGCGTTCCCCCTCATACCTTTTGCGATTCTTCAGCAGATATTCACCAATATTGGGTCATGTTTGAGTTAACCAGTGGTGAATGTCCACTGAGAGTGCTTAATAGGCGCACCTTTGCTATATGTAGCACGGGTAAGGAGCTTAGGATGCGGATACTGTGTGTAAGTGCTGTGTGTTGTTTTGTGGCGGCCATGCCGGTTGTCGCGCAGCAAAGCGGATCAACTAAATCACGTAACTCACTCTTTTCATCGCAGCTTGATGTTTTGGACAATCGCGCGTCCAAGCAATATTCAAATTCCGTCCGCCTCCAACCGATACCATTCACCGTTCCGTCTGTCGCCAATATTCCGCGATATACAGGCCGGTATAATGGTCCCTTGATTGATATGGCGCGCTCGGCCGCGCGGCGCAATGGGGTTCCCGAAGACTTATTTCTAAGGCTTGTTCAGCAAGAAAGCGGTTGGAACGCAAACGCAGTGTCACACAAAGGTGCGATGGGCTTGGCGCAGCTTATGCCCGGAACTGCGAAATATCTACGGGTCAACGCCAAAGATCCCGCTCAAAATCTGGACGGCGGTGCGCGCTACCTTAAGGAACAGTTCCGCAAATTCGGATCTTGGCGGTTGGCATTGGCCGCGTATAACGCCGGGCCCGCGGCAGTTGAAAAGTATGACGGCGTGCCACCCTTTAAAGAAACTCAGAACTACGTCCGCGTTATTCTCGGGCTGTAGCCTTGCCAAGTTGAAACAAAAAAAAGCGCCCGTGCCGGGCGCTTCTTTCGTTTGCATAGCGTGCCAGAGTTACTCAGCGGCGACCTTGATCACTGGTTCCATCTTAGACAGAACGTCTTCTCCAAGGTGACATTTGATCTGGTGACCATCCGCCAAGGTACGTTGGGGCGGCACCTCTTTTTCGCATAGCCCGCCGGGTACGTCGGATTTCCAGCGGCATCGCGTTTGGAATGGGCAGCCCGAAGGTGGGTTCATCGCTGAAGGGATATCGCCTTCAAGAACGATATGTTGCTTCTCGATGCTTGTATCAGCGATTGGCACAGCACTTAGAAGCGCTTCGGTATAGGGATGGTAGGGTGGGGCAAAAACTTGCTCCGTTGAGCCCAATTCAACCACATGTCCAAGATACATCACCATCACCCGGTCGCTCAAATATCGCACGATCGATAGATCGTGAGATATGAAAAGCAGCGTCGTTTTATGCTCCCGCTGGATCTCCATCAAAAGATCGGTCACCGCCGCCTGAACGGACACGTCAAGCGCTGAGACGGGTTCATCAGCGACGACGATCTTTGCGTCACCGGCAAAGGCGCGTGCGATCCCAACACGCTGCTTCTGGCCGCCAGACAGCTGACGCGGCATCCGATCCGCAAAGGCGCGGGGCAGTTTTACAAGGTCGAGAAGCTCCAGCATGCGCTCGCGCCGTGCCTGAACGGAATCGCCAATGCCGAAAATCTCGAGCGCACGCACGATTTGACTGCCCACCGTCATCGATGGATTCAGCGTATCAAACGGGTTTTGGAACACCATTTGCACGTTCTTAACCGTGTCGGTTGACCTTTTTTCGATCGGCACATCCTCAATCTTTTGATTGAGCATTGTGATCGTACCGTCAGTTGCCGTTTCTAGCCCCATAAGGACCTTTGCAAAGGTAGATTTGCCGCAGCCAGATTCTCCGACAATCGCCAAAGTTTCGGATTCGCGGGCTTCAAAGCTCAGTGTCTCATTGGCTTTGACGACTTTCTTGTTCGCGCCACCAAAAAGTGCAGATGCCGCCACCTCATAGTATTTCTTAAGGTTGTCCATCTTGAGTACAACATCGCCGGGCGTGGCTTTCTCCTTTTGATCGGTGATCGCCATAGGCGCATCCCAATCTACTTCTTGCCACTTCAAGCAGCGCGAGCCGTGCCGATCATCACCGGGGACCTCTGACATTTTGATGTCACCCTGATTGCAGCGACCCTCTTCGAAGTAGTCGCAGCGCGGCCCAAAGTTGCAGCCATTCGGGCGCTCATGCGGGAGCGGGAAATTCCCCGGGATTGCCTTAAGCGGGCGCGAAGACTTGTCAGCGCCAGGCAAGGGGATCGAACGGAACAAGGCTTGAGTGTAAGGGTGGCGCATCTTGTCGAACACGTCTTCGATGGAGCCAGTTTCTACAGCTTCACCTGAATACATCACGCAGATCCGATCGCAGGTTTCGAGTACAAGACCAAGGTTGTGCGAGATAAACAGCATCGATGTGCCGTATTTCTTACCCAAGTCTTTGACCAACTCGACAACGGCGGCTTCAACTGTCACGTCTAGCGCGGTTGTGGGCTCATCAAGGATAAGAAGCGAAGGCTTTGACATAAGCGCCATCGCGATCACAATCCGCTGTTGCTGTCCGCCGGACAATTGATGCGGGTAGCTATCGAGCATCCGCTTTGGGTCCGGCAGTTTCACGTCAGTGACCACCTCAAGGGCGCGCTCATAGGCTTCTTTTTCGCCCACGCCTTCGTGAATCATAGGGACTTCCATCAACTGGCGGCCGATTTTCATCGCCGGGTTTAGAGAGGCCATAGGCTCTTGATAAATCATTGCGATTTCCGAGCCGCGTACATCACGCAGTTCATCGGCGCTCATCTCGCCTAAATCGCGTCCCTTGAACTTGATCGAACCGCCTACGATGCGGCCGTTAACGCCAAGATCTTGCATGACGCCAAGCGCCACTGTGGATTTGCCACAACCGGACTCCCCAACAAGGCCCATCGCCTCACCGGGTTGAACCGTACAGCTGAAATCCATGACTGCAGGGATCTCCCGCAGCCGTGTGAAAAACGAAATCGACAGTTCATCAATCTCAAGGATCGGGCCGTCATAATCCCACTTAGCCATCCTCGGTCTCCTTTTCTTAGATGTGGATGGGGCAGGGCGCGCACGCCCCGCCACCGAGGTTCGATTAATCGCGAAGGCTTTCTTCGCGCAGGCCATCGGCCAATAGGTTCAATCCCAGCACCATCGTCACCAGCGCCACAGCGGGCACAATCGCCGGATGCGGATACGCGCTCAGAAGCCGACGACCGGCGTTGATGGTCGTGCCCCAGTCCGGGCTCTCCGGTGGGAGGCCAAGGCCAAAGAAGCCCAAAGTACCCAAAAGGATCGTGGTGTAGCCGATACGCAGGCAAAAATCGACGATCAGCGGGCCACGTGCGTTTGGCAGGATTTCCCAAAGCATGATGTACCAAGGTCCTTCACCGCGCGTTTGTGCGGCGGCCACATAGTCCCGCGTTTGGATATCCAAGGCCAGCCCACGAACGATCCTAAACACTGTGGGTGAGTTCACAAACACCACGGACACAAACACGATGAGAATACCGCCCGGTACGTTGAACAAATCCAGCGCGCCCATGAAATTCACAGGTGTGGCGGATTGGCTGATAAGTGAAAGATACAGCCAGCCCCCGACAAAAAGCACAACACCAATTAGGATATTACGCTTCATCGGTTGAGTGAAAAACCGCGAGTTGAAGAGGATCGTAAGGAAGACCAACGGGAAGAGGAAAAGGAACATCGCCATATATGTCGGCAGTCCCGTTGCCACAATCTCAGGCGTTACCAGAAGATAGAAAAGCAGGATAACCGGGAAAGCGAGGATGAGATTGGCAAGGAAGCTCAGAACCGTATCCAGTTTGCCTGAGAAGTATCCCGCTGGCAGACCAAGTGTAATCCCGACCATAAATGCAAACAGCGTCGCCAAAGGTGCGATCATAATCACGATCTGGCTCCCTGCGACCATGCGGCTAAACACATCGCGTGCGAGGCTATCGCCACCGAAGAGATAGTGAGGAAACGCATCGTCTTGGCCAAGCGGAGTTCCGGGTACCTTGTTTTTCATGATCACTTCTTGCGCCAACGGATCATGGGTCATGATTATGTTGGAAAAGATCGCCGTGAACACCCAAAACATCACAAGACCAAAACCGACCATGCCGATCGGGCTGTCGAAAAGCTTGCCGTAAAGGCCCAGCTTGCGCTTGTAAAAGATCGATGCCGCGTAAGTTACGATCAGCGCAATCCACACGGGCGTGAAGCGCGCGCCAACTTCACCAATGATTCCGGATATGCCGTAAGGCCCGAGAATTGCGGACAGGGTAAAAATCACTACAATTGCGATGATACCAAGCAAGGCAAATTGAACTGCCATTGCTGCGTAGTCGCCTGGCCCGCGCCGCAAGGTGATTGCCCCACGTTCGCCGCTCGGGGTCACAAAGGGGATTACGAATTGCGCAACGATAGCGATCGCCGCCACCGTGACCAATGCGTAAAATATTGGGTTCAAGAATGCTCCAAAGGAGCCGGTCCATGTAAGGGGGTCCATTTTACTGCTCCTTGGCTTAGCTGACGCGGATGCGTGGGTTAAGGAAAACATAGCCGATATCCGAGATCAGCTGCGTTACGAGCACGACGATTACCGCGACAACTGAACAGGCCAGCAGCAAATCGATATCATTGTTGCCCGCCGCCTGAACCAGCAGCCAACCAAAGCCCTTGTAGTTAAAGAGCGTTTCAACAATGACGACGCCGTTTAGCAGCCAAGGGAATTGCAGCATGATCACTGTAAACGGCGCAATCAGCGCGTTGCGCAAAGCGTGTTTCATTACAATGTTGCGGAAACTCACGCCTTTGAGCCGGGCGGTTCGAATATACTGTGCTGTCATGACCTCTGACATCGACGCGCGCGTCATACGGGCGATATAGCCAAGACCGTATAGGGCGATGGTCAGAACGGGCAGCAAGAAATTCTCGAGGTTTGCGTCCTCCATGGCCGAGGTTGCCGACCCTTTGAATATTCGCCCGAAGCCTGCAGAACTGGCGAATAGGGCGATGAAGACAACGCCGGAAACATATTCAGGTGTGGCCGTGAACGCGATGGAAGTGGTTGAAAGCGTCCGGTCCGTGCGCGATCCTTCCCGCATACCAGCAAGCACACCCACAATCAGCGCGCCGGGCACCATCACGAGCATCACCCAGAACATCAAGAAACCTGTTAGCCCAAGCCGCGTTCCAACAATGCCGCCAACTTCACTCTTAAAGACGGTGGAGAAGCCCCAGTTGCCTTGTAGCACTCCGCAATATCTCGGCGTGTCTTCAGCGGCCACAGCGGGGCGGACGCATCGTCCCACCAATTGCCCATCGTCTTTAACAATGGAATAGCCAGGCAATGCGCCGACCCATTCCAAATACTTGACGGGCGTCGGTTGCAAATAACCACGGTCACCAAGCCAAGACGAAACTTCAGCCTCTGACATGCGGAAGTTGCCTTGCGTTTTCGCAAGCTTCTCGAGGTTTGGATAAAGGTTGGTGAGGAAGAAGACGATATATGTCAGACATATAGTCGTCAGCAACATCACTCCCAACCGTCGGAGGATGAATTGGCCCATGAGTGTCCCTGTTGACTGGCGTTTAAGCTGGTCGCGCAGGTTTTCCCCGCATCTTCAGCCAGAAATAGTCGGGGCCGCAGGTTTCCCTGCGGCCCCAATTTTTATCTGCTTAGGCTTCAAGGCCCCATTTGTAGATCTGGGGCAAATCGGCAATGTGTTTGTCCACGCCGACCAATCCTTCGACATTGTGACGAATGGCTGTACGCCAATACGGCTGGATCGTCACACCTTCTTCGATCATGATTGCTTGGATCTTGCTCATCACGGTCCGACGTGCGTCGGCATCCGAAATCGAGTTTGCTTCAGCAAGCAGGGCATCAAACTCAGCATTCGCAAAACCGCTTTCGTTCCATGCTTCACCGGAGCGATAAGCAAGCGCCAGAACCTGTGTCCCAAGCGGACGGTGGTTCCAGTTTGTTGAGCTGAACGGATATTTTGCCCAGTCATTCCAGAATGTCGAGCCAGGCAAGACTGTCCGACGAACATTGATACCGGCATCCCGCAACTGGGCGGCAACCGCATCAGTTGTGTTTTTGCGCCAGTCATCGTCGATGGACAGAAGCTCATGCTCATAGTCGGCCATACCGGCCTCTTCGATCAGTGCCTTTGCTTTGGCCGGATCGTAGGGCAGGCGCGTTACACTTGGGTCGTACTCAGGGTGCATTGGGCCAACGTGGCAGTTGTCGGCAGGAATGCCGTAACCTGACATGCCGAGCTCAAGGCACACGGCGTTGTCCACTGCCATTGCAATCGCCTGGCGTACACGCTTGTCCGCGTAAGGCTTCATGCCATCGACTTCGGCCAGCTGATTTGGACGGATAACGATCGTGAAGCCCGAAGGAACTTCTGTGCGAGTAAGACCAAGTGAGTCGAAGATGTCTACAAAGTCGCCAACGGACTCCCAGTTCAAATCGATTTCTTCAGCTTCAAACGCCGCAATGAATGCGGCAGGATCGGTACCGTAATCGATAAATTCGATCCGATCCAGATAGCCACCTTTGCCAGCGGCTGTGCCCCACCATTCGTGTTCCTCGTTGCGTACGAGCACGCCTTTAACACCAACTTCAAGGCTTTCGGGGATCATAAAACCAGTGCCAACAGGGTTGGCCAACATATCGTCGCCAGTGTGGCTGCTGTGTACGATGGCGGCTGGATAGTCAGCCATGCCTGGGATGATTGTAATGTCAGGAGTAGGGAGCGTCAGAACCACGGTGTGGCTGTCCGCAACTGCAATCGCGCCTTCGATGGCTTTGTTGGTGTTCGGGTCAATCAACGAGCCCATACGACCGGCCATTGAGTTGCCTTCGACGTCTTTCTCACACCAGCCTTCAATGTTGCGTGCAACATCTTCTGCGGTGAAATCATCGCCATTGTTCCACTTTACGCCTTTGCGAACGTTAAGTGTGTACACTGTGGCGTCGTCATTGACTTCCCAGCCTTCCAGCAGCATCGGCTCAAAAGATCCGTCGCTGTTGTATTCAACAAGATACTCCAGCCAACCTGCGGTAAATGTTGCAATCTGGGTCCAGTCATAGGTCCGTGGATCTTTGAGAGCGCGGACTTCCATTTGCATCCGCAGCGTGCCGCCTTGTTGTGCGTGCCCTGCTGCTTTTGCTGGCGTTGCACCAATCAAGCCATACGCGGCCGTGGTAGCAACGCCGAGCGCGGTTGCACGTGTCAGAAACTCGCGGCGGTCCAATTGGCCCGCTTTGTGTTCATTTGCGTACATGACCGCTGCGGGGTGCACCGTTGGGTTGGATTGCGTCATCTGTTTCTCCCTGTGACACATAAAATTTCTCAGGAGGCATAGCCAAAAGCAGCGTCGGACATAGCCCGGCGTCATTGTGCATCTTCCCCCTGAGCGGCCATTGGGCGCTAAATCAAAGGGAAGGTCAACGGGCGCTTCCGCCATTTGATGTTTCATTTGCGACAACGCGGCTGTCGCATAGAGGCATTTAAGCGCTTTGGGGCCGCGCTTTAGCTAAGTATTCTGGGTTCAATGCTTGAGACGGAAGGCGCTTGGCGTATGGCCGGTCGCTTTTTGGAAAGCGCGTGTAAAATAGGCGGCAGACGAGAACCCGAGGTCGTTGGCAATGGATTTGATCGGCGCACCGTCACCTTCCAATCGTTGCCGCGCTGCATAAATGATCCGATCGCTGAGAAGCTGGTGTGCCGGGACGCCGGCCACAGACCGGCAGGCGCGGGACAAATGTGTCGGTGTGACGCCCAGTTCCTTGGCCAAGCCCGCAACCGTCGTGCCAGAGGTATATTTGGCTTCAAGTAATTTCACATAGCGCCCGGTCAGGATTTCCGCGGCTGATGCGCCGTGTCGTTCACTTAGAACATTGTGCTGCCGGTCCAACCATACCCCCAAGATGCCGGCATGAAGGCGGCAGGCCCTTGCTTGTCCCTGTACGCCTTGGCGTTTTACTTCACGCTGCATTGCTTCGAACAAACCTACAAACTCACCGTGCAACAACAGGTCACGCACACGATACAGAATTGGATGTGGTGGCATTTCCAATTGAGGATGCACGTCCATTAAAACAGCCGTACCAAACACGCTCGGCTTTAGCTCAAAGGAGTGCGGCGTCCCGGCTGGAATATAGACAACGGTATTGGGGCCAAAAACCTGCCTGTTTCCGTTGATCGAAACCTGTCCCTGTCCTTTGGTGAACCACAAAAGCAGGTGCTGATCTTTAGAATGCAAAAGCTCAGCGCGCCAGCGGCCGCTCGCCGAAATATTGGCAATAGAAACGATCTGGATGCCGCTTGTCTCTTCGCTCATTGTCATAGCCTGCCTGTTGGGCGTCCCTCTTCTGGGGTGCGCCTCATGTCCGATAAGTTCAAGAATACTTGAAAAATAGCCATTCGCGAAGCCGCTAGATGTGGGGTTCCTGCAAGGCGAGATCGCGAAGTATTAGGTGGACACCAAGATCTCGCGCCAACCTGCCATCCGGGCTCGGAACCATGTCCGTTGGCGTTTAGCATATTGCCGCGAAGAAATAATAGCGGCTTCGCGTGCGTCTTCTATGGGTATCTCACCGCGAACATGGGCGATAAGCTCTGCCGCCCCAATGGCCTTGGCAGACGGGTGCATGGGATCCCATTCTTGTTCCATTTTACGTGCTTCGTCCAACGCGCCTTGAGCCAGCATCATGTCAAATCGTTTGGCAATTCGGGCCGTAAGCCAAGCCTTCTCAGCGTTCAGCACAAGCGCCGTCGCTTTCGATGTGGGAAGCAACGCAGGAGGTGTAGACGCTTGCCAATCCACAAGCCCGCGCCCTGTCGTGGTCAATACCTCCCAAGCGCGTTGCACCCGCATCGGGTTTTGCGTGTCTATGCGTGCCAGCGTTTCGGGATCTAAATCACGAAGTAGCGCGTCTATCCCTTCCTCGACAAGCCGCCGATCCGCTTCGTTGCGAATCTCCTGCGGCGTCGCAGGTATCGGTGCCAGCCCCTCGGTTAGGGCCCGGAAATACAGCCCCGTTCCGCCGACGATGACGGGAGCTTGCTCCAAATAAGGCGTGACATCGCGCAACCACGCTCCAACCGAATATTCTGTGTCAAATGGTACATGGCCATAAAGAGCGTGCGGCGCAGCGGCTTCATCTTCTGGGGAGGGTCGCGCAGTAAGCACCCTCCAGCCGTCAAACACCTGAAGTGCATCCGCGTTGACCACCACGCGTCCTTGAGCGCGAGCGATCTTCAAAGCCAAAGAAGACTTTCCCGATGCTGTCGGTCCTGCAATGAGGACCGGCATAGAAGTGGGGATATTATCAATT
>CALKJA010000003.1 GCA_937995865.1 uncultured Paracoccaceae bacterium
AGCGTTGGCGGTCAACCACGATATGCCGAAACCCTTCTTCATAGTCAGGGAAGTGCAGCGGGCCGTTTGTGTCATCCATCCAAGGGTAGCAGAACAGCGAATTCCCATAGGTCTCCCCCGCCCGGTTTAACGACAGCAAGAAGACCTGATTTTCAATCGCGCGGGTCGTTACAAAAGCGTGCCAAGTGGGAAAGCTTGGATCCCTGTAATAGGCCCCGCAATGCAAAATGATATCAACGTCGTGGTTCACAACAAGAACGCGCGAAAGTTCCGGGAAACGGATGTCGTAGCAAATGATCGGGGATAGAGTGAAGCCTTTAACTTTGAACGTAAAAATTCCGCTCCCTGCGGCAAAATACTCTTTCTCCATCGAAGCGCCGTACTGGCAAAGATGCATCTTGTCATAGATCCCGGCCAAAGCGCCCTCAGGCGTGACCACTGCGATTGAGATATAAGTGCCCGCGTCGCCGCGCCGGGCAAATCCATAGCACACATAGACCCCAAATTCCGCGGCAACGGCGGCCCATGTTCGAAAGGATGCGCCGTCCAAAGGCTCTGCGATTTCGTCTAGCTGTGCAAAAGCCGCGCGTGAATAGTCGATGCTCGAAAGCTCAGGCAGCACCACAACATCCGCCGATTTGCTCGACAGCTGATTGCGAACCTTTGCAGAGGACGCCGCCAGATTCCTATCGCGGGCCGCAGCGCTTGTTGTTTGCGGGATCTCGATCTGGCACGCTAACAGCGTTAATGTGTCTTGCGCCGTCATTTGGGTGATACGCTCCGTTGCTGCGCTTCGCCGTGATGCTGCGATAAATAAGGTTGGTTGGCCAGCCTCATTTCCTCTAGCGTTCTTTATAAGCGGGCCCTGTGGCCCATGCCCGATGCACAGGACACCAGCACAGGAAGCGCGATGTGAAGACGTCCAACTTGTTCTATCAAAGCCGCAAGCGCCGCCCAGAGGTTGACCGGGCCGAAGGGATTTATATCTGGGCCAACGATGGGCAACGCTTCATCGACGGATCGTCCGGCGCAATGGTCAGCAATATTGGCCACTCCAATCCAAACGTGCTGGCGGCGATGAAGCAGCAAATGGACAGTGCAACATTTGCCTACAGGCTGCATTTTGAGAACAGCGCCGCCGAGGACCTGGCCACCGCCATTGCGGATCGCACGCCAGAGGGGTTGAACCGGGTGTTCTTTGTCTCAGGCGGATCCGAGGCGGTGGAATCCTGTGTGAAATTCGCGCGCCAATGGGCCGTGGCCGCAGGGCAGGAGTCCAGATGGAAAGTGATTTCACGGTTTCCATCCTATCATGGGTCCACCATGGGCGCGCTGGCGATCACCGGCTATGGCCCCCTGACTGATCCTTTTGACCCGCTTATTACCCCAATGCCCAAGATCCCGGCGCCCACATGCTATCTGGATCGCGACAACCTGTCGGACCATGACCGAGGCCTCAAATACGCTGAGCTGCTGCGCGATGAGATTATCGCGCAAGGACCTGACACAGTGCTGGCATTTGCGATGGAGCCTGTTGGTGGCGCCTCAACTGGGGCTCTTGTGGCCCCGGATAGCTATTACACCCGCGTGCGTGAGATCTGCGATGAATTTGGCGTCTTGCTTATCATGGATGAAGTCATGTCCGGCGTTGGCCGCACGGGAAAGTTTCTAGCCTCAGATCATTGGAGCATCCGCCCCGATCTGGTGGCTTTGTCCAAGGGTTTCGGTGCCGGCTACGCGCCGCTTGGCGCCATGATCGCAGATGAAGGCATGGTTGAAACTGTGCTTGATGCGGGCGGATTTGCACATGGCCATACATATGCGGGCAATCCGCTGGCCTGCGCGGCCGGTCTTGCGGTGCTGCAGGAAATTGATCGCCTTGATTTGATGACAAACGCCGATGTGATGGGCGAAGTGTTGATAAAGGGCCTTACCGATCTGATGGGCCGCTACAGCTTTATCGGCGATGTTCGGGGCAAGGGTCTTTTGACCGCGTTTGAAATGGTATCAGACCGCAAGACGATGGCCCCCCTGCCCAGCGCAATGAACGCGTATGAGCGTTTTGTAGATATTTGCTATGACCGCAATCTGATCACCTATTCACGCCGCACACGTGGCGGGATTGATGGCGATCATTTCTTGATCTGCCCCCCGATGATCATCACCGAGCCTCAGATTTTGGACATGCTGGATATACTGGATGCCAGCCTTGATCAGTTTACCAAAGATACCGGATTGGACCCCTGACAGTGCAACATAAGATTATCCTTACCTGTGCGATCACAGGATCGATCCATACGCCCAGCATGAGCCCACATCTGCCGGTGACGCCCGATCAGATTGCAAGCTCAGCGATTGAGGCCGCCAAAGCGGGGGCCTCAATTCTTCACTTGCATGCGCGCAATCCTGAAACCGGCAGCCCAAGCTCTGACATTGGTGTGTTCCGGCAGTTCCTTCCCCGGATCAAGGACGCCACAGACGCGGTGATCAATCTCACCACGGGGGGCAGCACACAGATGACCGTTGAACAGCGGCTGTCCGCGCCTGCAGAACTGGCCCCAGAGATGTGTTCGCTTAACATGGGGTCAATCAACTTTGGTCTGTTCCCGATGAAGGATCGCTATTCAGACTGGAAACACGATTGGGAAGAACCTTTTCTTGAGAACACGCGGGACGTTGTTTTCAAGAATACATTCCACGACATCGAAACCGTTTTCCGGATGCTGGGTGACGACGCTGGCGCGCGGTTTGAATTTGAATGCTATGACGTGGGCCACATCCAAACCGTTGCGTATTACCTGAAACAAAACCGCATAAAAGCGCCCGTGTTTCTGCAATTTGTGCTGGGCGTTTTGGGCGGCATCGATGCCAGCCCTCAAAGCCTGATGATAATGAAAGAAACCGCCGACCGGCTTTTGGGGGATACCTATCAATTTTCGGTTTTGGCAGCAGGCCGCCAGCAGATGCCCATTGGCACGATGAGCGTGATCCTTGGCGGCAATGTGCGTGTGGGGCTGGAAGACAGCCTTATGATTGGTCGCGGTGAGCTGGCGATCAGCAACGCTCAACAAGTCAGCAAGATCCGCCGGGTTCTGGAAGAATTGGGATATGAGATTGCAACTCCTGACGAGGCCCGCGCGATGCTGAACCTAAAAGGGTCTGACAAGGTGGGATTTTAAGCGCCTTGCATGACTAAGAATTGGAAGCTGCACCGCATGCTGGGCATTTGCACATTTCTCAAGAAGACCCGTGCGAGCTAGGCCAAGCTAGCGCACAAAAATCATGCGCGCCCCTAAAAGATCACCGAGTAGTGATGTATTGTTAGTCGTCGTGATCGCCGGGCTTATGAGGTTCACAAGAGATTCGCTCAGCGCCGCTGCGCGCGCAATCAAAGCCAGAATTCTCTTAGCTGTTGTTCTAAAACGGGTATTTCGCAGCAGGACACAGGGCGTTGAATCTGCGTCCTGTCCCAACCTCTCGCTTTTGCCGCAGGGAGATACACTAATCGCTTATTTCAAGGGCTTAACCGCGCAAAAATTGCTCACAAGCGGGCCCTTTGACTTAGGAACCCCGGCTCAGAAATCAAGCAATTGCGAATTAAAATTGCAGCCAGTGATGTATCTGCATAGTCTGTCGGGACGCCGAACGTGACGCTGCGTTCAAGATGAACGCTAATTCGGCGTTAAAAACAGGGAGAATACTCTAATGAGTTTCAACAAATTTGCCAAAGTTCTGACGGCAGGCGCGGTGGGCGTCCTGATGTCAACTGCAGCATTCGCACAAGACACAACTCTGCGTTTTGCGGGCGTCTTTCCGATCGACCACCAAGGCACCAAAACGATGGAGCAGGTTGCCGCTGATGTCGCAGCTGCTGACGTTGGGCTGACAATCGAGCTGTTCCCAGCGAACCAGCTTGGTTCCGGTGAAGCGCTCTTCGAAGATGTGGCACGCGGCAATATCGATCTGGCCGCTGCGTTTATCTACGCGGACACCGATCCACGCCTTGAGTTCCTGTCCATGCCGTTCCTCGTGGGTGGTTGGGATGACATGAACAATGTCATGCGGAACCTCGATTCTGAATACAACAAGATCCTGCAAGAAATTACAGGTGACTATGGTGTCCGGATCATGGCTCAGAACCCAGAAGGTTTTGTTGGCATCGTCGCTACGCAAGAGCCCACCAATTGGAACACCTTTGACGACAAAGGTATGAATATCCGCGTTTGGTCTTCCAGCGTTGTGAAATCCATGGTCGAGACATTGGGTTACCAAGCCACGACAATGGCCTGGGGCGATATCTTCCCGGCGATCCAGTCTGGTATCGTTGATGGCGCGATTTGCTGCACCAAAACAGCGACCTACTCTATCTTTGCGCAATCAGATGTTGGTACGCACTTTGTCGAGTACAACTCGATCTCCGAGCTAACAACGTTCTACGCGTCTGAACGTTCCTTGGCGAAACTGAACGACGAACAAGTTGCAGTTCTTCAGGCAGCGATGACCAAAGCGTCTGACGACTTCTTCGACTACAACCGTGAGAACGATGCGGTGTTTGGTGAAAAGCTGATCGAAAGCGGATACACAATCCTTTCGCTTAGCCCAGAAGACCAAGCAGCGATGGCCGCACATGTCCAAGAGAAGATCTGGCCCCAAATGGCCAAGACAGTCGGTCAAGACATCATCGACCGTCTCCTCGCAGACAAATAAGAAGACCCAGAAGGGCCAGCTTAACAGTTGGCCCTTCATTCTTTTGTGCAGCGCAACGATAAAAAACAAGGAGTGGACATGTCTAACTCGACAGACAGTCAGCCGTCAGATGTCAGCGACGAAAGTGGCCATCGCACCATAGAGATTACCGATGAACTCCCCAGGATTATCGGCGTACCACTAAACCTCATCCAGTTGGCCATGAAGGTCATCGTTACAATTTCCGGCTTCATGATGGCCTTTACGTTCGGGGCCGTTGTGGTCATCCGATACGGCTTTGGCGGAGATCTGTTTGCCTACGAAGAGTGGTTGCTTGCTGCCAGTATCATTGGCTTCTTTGCAGGCGCGGTTTTGGCATCAGCACGCAGGTTGCACATCAATGCAGATATCCTGAGCATTGTGATCAAAGACCCCAAACTCATCTGGTGGCGCGGTTTTGTCGTTCTATTGGTCGAGCTTCTAGTCATCCTATTTATCGTCTACGCGTGCTACATTTCGTTGGCTGACGATTTCTCATTCCCGCGGTTGCGTGCAACCCCGGTTCTTCGCATCCCCTTTGTGTCATGGCGTATCGCGATCATGGTCGCGTTTAGCTTTATGGCGATGTTCTCCGCTGCGTATCTTTACGTGCATATCCGGCAAGGCCTTGGCCTTCCCTTGAAATCCGACGCCGATAAAGGGGCAGCTCAATGATTATCACCGGAAGTCTACTCATTGTATGTGTGATGTTGCTGCTTGGCGTGAGCGTCTTTGTGGCGTTCGGGTCCGTTCTGGTCTTCATCGCGCTCGTTGGGGATCAATCGATCTCAGGTTACTTGCCCACGGGCGCAACAGGGATCCGTTCTTTGGTTCTTCTGGCTATTCCTTTGTTCATGATTGCCGGTGGCATCATGGAGAAAGGCAAGATCGCAGCCCCGCTGGTCTCATTGGCTGAGATGTTTATCGGCCATATCAAGGGTGGTCTGAGCGCGGCAGGGGTTCTCGCCTGCGGTGTCTTCGGCTCTATCTCAGGCAGTGCGAACGCGACTCTGACTTGTATCGGCGGCATCATGATGCCGCACCTGAAGAGAGCGAACTATCCAAAGGGTCAATCAGCTGCACTTATTGTTGCCGCTGCCCCCCTTGGTTTGCTCATCCCACCAAGCTCGTCGCACATTCTGTATGGCTGGGTTGCACAGCAACACGTGTTGAAGTGCTTTCTCTCAACGGTCATTCCGGCGATCATTCTGATCTCGCTGCTGATCGCGACAAATCAGTTCTTGTTGCGCAAGCACCAAGACATCATTTTGTCTGAGCGTCCTACCCCGTTCATGCCAACCTTCATTCGCCAAGGTCGTTTGGCGGGGCCTGCCTTGATGATGCCTGTCATCATTCTGGGTGGTATCTATGGTGGGATCATGACGCCAACTGAGGCAGCGGGTATCGCCGTTGTCTATGCGATCCCAATTGCGATCTACTACTATCGCGGGCTGACGTGGAGATCGATGGCGACAACGATCCAGACATCCGGGGTCACTATTGGCGTTGTGATGGTGATGATCTTTATGGTTCTGATCGTATCCGACAACCTGATTGCTCAAGGTGCGCCAGCACTGGCCAAGCAAATGGTTTACTCGGTGTCCGAGAACCCGATCGTCATCCTTCTGATGATCAACGTTGTGATGATCCTGATCGGGATGCTGATGGACGATATCTCGGGCTTGCTTCTGGCGACACCGATCTTGTTGCCGATTGCACAAAGCACCGGGATGGATCCGATCCACTTCGCGGCTGTGATTGGGGTTAACCTTGGTATGGCAAACATCACGCCTCCCACGGCACCGTTGCTGTATCTCGGCGCTCAGGTGTGTGAAGTTCCAGTTGCCAAGATGCTTTGGCCAACGCTGATCTTCATCACCTTCGCTTGGCTGCCAACATTGCTGCTGACGACATTCATTCCAGAGCTGGCGCTGTTCTTGCCTGATCTTCTCTTGAGCAGATAATCGTCGGCGGGTCCTGCGGGACCCGGGTTTAAAAACTGAAAGCACCTCAACACGATTGAGGTGCTTTCTTTCTTCCTGCTGCACTAGGTGGCGGGTCGTATGAGAAGAATGGGGAACACTACATTAGAACAATGTATGAACCCACGATTGGAGGTTGCTATGTATAACAACATTTTGGTTGCACTCTCTCTGGAGCACGGCATCAGTGAGCAAGCGCTTTCTGCGGCGCGAGCGCTTAGCTCAGAAGGCGGGAAAGTCACCGCTGCGCATGTTCATGAGCCGCCAAACAGCTCCATCTTGGCCTATATCGAAGAAGGCGTCGCAGAGAAGTCTCACGAAATGGCAAAGGGGAACCTGGCCGAGCGCGTGAAAGGTGAAACCGGTGTGGATGCTGTTTTGCTTGAAGGTCCATCCGCTGGCCGAATGATTACCGAATATGCCAGTACGCATGGCACGGATTGTATTGTCATCGCCTCGCATCAACCCGGCATGAAGGAATTCTTCCTTGGCTCTACCGCGGCTCTGGTTGTGCGCCATGCGCCTTGCTCGGTGCATGTTCTGCGGGTTTGACCTGCGCAGAGCAACCTAAACAGAACGGCGATGCACCTTTGGTGGTGCTGCGCCTCGCAAGAGCGGAAATCCAGCTATGTGCGAGGCGCGCTGTTAAATCTGCCCTTAATGTGAGCAGACGAAACGCTTTCCTTAGATGATGTACATCCAAGAATGCAGGGCAAGAAACAGAGCAGTTGTTGCTACGATTGAAACGATGCCGAAAGCGTCTTTTGCGAACTTTGCCATTTTTTTAATCCCTTTAAAAAGCGTTGTTGCTGATCGGCACATAAGCCAGCAGTTCAGACATTAGAACCAGTATTCCAACATAGTTGGTATGCAGTTTGTGCATGCCAACTCGCCCCAAGAATCCCCGATCACGCCTAAAAAATAACTCCCGCTATTCCAAAGAAAAAAGGCCCGGGCGTCTGCCCGGGCCTCTTCAATTCCATGTGTGGTGCGCTCACACGCGCGCCTGTTTCAAACACTTATGCGTCGGAGCCAGTGTACACTTCCCAGCGCTTTGTCTTGGAGCGTGGTGGGCATTCGACAATGCGCACAGCGTCGCCAACTTTGAACGCGTTCTTTTCGTCGTGGGCGCGGTAAGTCTTGGACTTCCGAACGGTCTTTTGCAGGAGCGGGTGCTTAAAGCGGCGCTCAACAGAAACAGAGATCGTTTGGTCGTTCTTGTCGCCGGTCACGGTGCCGGTGAGGATACGCTTGGGCATTAGTTGGCCTCCCCAGCAGCTTTTTCGTTCAAGATGGTTTTGACACGGGCTGTGTCACGCTTCACCTGACGCATACGCGCGGTGTTTTCCAGCTGGCCGGTGGCTTGCTGAAAACGCAGGTTGAAGCTTTCTTTTTTCAGACTTGTCAGCTCATCACGAAGCTGGTCGGGTGTCTTGTCCCGCAGTTCACTGGCGTTCATGCGCCCTCTCCTTTGCTACGCACCGGTCGGCCCCGTTCCGATCATGCCGGATATGCTCGGGTCACCACGGTTCCGGTGGATTCGTTGGTGAAGACTGGCGTATAGGCGCGCGCCAAGAACTTGGCAAGCCTGATCGCTGAAGCAAATCAATCCGATCAAATTTGGACTATTGTTTCCCGTCGGCACCTAAACATCCGGCCAATTCAATGGAAAATTGACAGGCTACACGCACCGGCGGATATTTGATAAAATTCTTTGTGTAATGGAACGATCACTATGTCCTCGATCATCGCTCTCCTTTTTGGTGCCTTTGCAATTTTGGGAACCTCATTCAGCCCGGACGGGGACGACGATCAAGACGGGGGCGACGGCGGCGGGACTGAAACGGACCCGATTCTTGTAACAGATTCGGCGGATATCACCGGCACAGACGGCGATGATGTCTTCCAAGCAGATCCCACTGCCTCCGACGGGCTAGCTGATGTGACTCTTGCGGCCGGCGCTGGTGATGACACGATTATACTCACAGACCCAAGCGGAGCAGAACCAAGTTTCGAATGGGGTATTGAAAGTAGTGTTATTGATGGCGGCGATGGAGACGATACAATTACCGCGACGGCCCCCTCTTCTGAAATTGCCGGGGGTGACGGTAATGACGTTATCACAGTGTACAACGCCGCAGCGACCAAAATATCTGGCGGCGAAGGCAACGACACGATCGGGGGTACGCAGTTTTCCGCAGACTCAACCACCATCACGGGCGGTGCTGGCAACGATACAATCGACGCCCGCGAGATGGAAAACGTGAGTGCTGAGGGCGGCGAAGGTAACGACACGATTCTGGTGTCCGGCGCGAATCAGGGGGGCGCAGGTTATGTGAGTAGCGCCAATGGCGGCGCAGGCGATGATACCATCCGCTTCGAAGGCTCCGCGATCACAAACTCCTTTTTCTACCAAGCACAGACAGCCACAGGTGGCGAAGGCGCGGATCGATTTGAGATCGCATTTGATACAGGTGGAGCGCTCCCCGATAGTGATTTCATCCCTTCTTCCACTGGAACCCTCACTCTAGAAGTGTTCAACGTTGCGGATTTCAATCCAGATGAAGACATTTTGGTGCTCGAACCGCAAACGCCTGATGATGGCTTTGTGCTTGCACAAGGACAGTTGGTAGAAAATGCCGAAGCGGGGTCAACGACCATTGTTCTGAGCTATGTATCTGAGACAGAACAAGCGCGTGATCTTACCTTTGAGATCGGCGCCACGGGCCTAGAATGGGATGGCATTACTTTTGTTGGCACCCCACCGCCCCTGCTGACCTGACCTTGTTCAGGCCGCGCAATATCAGTCCATCATCTGAGCAAACCAAACGAACCGACGGATATCTCATAAAACTCCTTGTGCAATGGAACGATCACTGTTTCCTCGATCATCGCTCTCCTTTTTGGTGCCTTTGCAATTTTAGGAACCTCGTTCAGCCCGGACGTTGACGACGATCAAGACGGTGGCGACGACGGCGGCACTGAAACGGACCCGATTATTGTCACGGATGCCGCGGATATCACCGGCACCGACGGCGATGATGTCTTCCAAATAGATCTTGCTGCCACGGACGGGCTAGTTGGTGTGACCATTGCGTCGGGCGCTGGTGATGACACTATCACCCTCTTAGACCCAAGCGGTGCAGACCCTGCTGACCCAAACTTCGAATGGGACGTTGTAGGCGGGGATATCGATGGAGGCGATGGCAACGATACAATTATCGTGACGGCCAACAATTCTGCGATTGCCGGGGGCGCCGGTGATGACGTTATCATAGTGAACGAGGCCCATGCCTCCATGATCTCCAGCGGAGACGGGGACGACACAATCTCCGGAACGCAAAGCGCCTCTAATCGCGTGTTCATCGCAGGCGGTGCTGGCAACGACACAATCGACGCCCGCGAGATGGAAAACGTGAGTGCTGAGGGCGGCGAAGGTAACGACACGATTCTGGTGTCCGGCGCAGATCAGGACGGTGCAGCCTATAGGAGCAGTGCCAATGGTGGCGAAGGCGCCGACCGATTTGAGATCGCGTTGATACTGGTGGGACATTTTCAATTGATCCCACGCTGCCACCAGATAGCACTATCGTTTTGGAGCTGTTCAAAATTTCGGACTTTGACCCAGACGAGGATATACTGGTTATCGAACGCCAAGGCGCTGACGACGGTTTCACCCTTACAGATACGCGGCTTGAAGTGGATGAGGTCGCGACCACATTTGTCCTGCGCTTCGAGTCTGAGGTTGAGCTTGCACGCGAACTCACTATAGAAATTGATGCATCCGGATTTGTGAGGGGTGGAGATTTTCTATTCGTGGACGATACGTCTGCATAGCTTATCTGACGCGGATCAACTTGCGCAGTAGCGGTCCATCATCTGGGCAAAGCCCTGTTTGAAAAAGGCGGTCATATCGGCCGCCTTTTGCGTGTCCGTTGCCAGAACCTCATGCCCATGAAATGCGTCTTTGAAAACTTCAAAGGTCACGGGCACGTCCGCATCTTCAAGCCGCTTCATCATGGATTGCGTTTGGTCCAGAAACACATCCTGATCACCGATGAATGAGAGCGTCGGGGGCAACCCGGCCACATCAGTTGCGCGTCCCGGCGCGGCCTCATCCGGCACTGGTGCGACGCCGCGCAGGATCATGTCCCAAGCCATCTTATTGTGATGTGCAGTCCACGCATTCGGAAGCGTACCTATGTCTGTCCATGTGTCACGGCGGTCGTCGATCATCGGGTAAAACGGCATCTGAAAGGCCGGTTTGACCCGCCCCTCTGCTCGCGCGCGCAATGCCACACCCAGCGCCAGCCCACCCCCTGCACTTTCGCCCGCGATCACGATCCGCGTGGGATCCCCACCGATCTCTGCAGCGTTCGATTGCGCCCAGAGCAGCGCGTTATAACAATCATTCAAGCCCGCCGGGTACGGGGCATCCAGCGCCAGCTGGTAAGCCGGGGCCACAATCACACACGGCCGCGTCTCCATCAGCCGCTGATAGGTCAGATGCCCATGTTCCGGCATCCCCGCGATCTGCCCACCACCGTGGTAGAACACGACAATAGGCAATGGTTCGGTTGCCTCTTTGGGGCGGTAGATCCGCGTGCGGATGGTGCCCCTACCTGCCTGCCGTGGAAGGTGGCGGGTCTCGTTATCCACGCCACCCATCTTAGACCACCGCGCGCCCGCTGTGATCGCACGGAAAAACCGGGCGCGACGCGCTGAGCCAAGCATCCAGACAATGAACTTGAGCTGCGCGCTGTCGGCGGCATTGGTTGGCATCACGCGTCTCCTTGGCCCCAGTGTTGTGATGACGTTAACGCGGACCCACGACGCGCTGCAAAGGTTAATCGCGCATGCCGAAATCCGGCCCATATCGATTGTGCATAGGGTGTGCATCATACGTGCCCTAGGTTTTCGGAGCTCTGGACAAAGGTAAACCCAGCGCGCTACGCCCGTAGGATGACAGTGACAACTCTCTTTGCGACCCGCTTGTACCGCGCGCCCCTCAATGCATTTGGGCCCAGCGTTGATGCCGACGAACTTGAAAACGCCTGCCTTGGCATCGCTGAGGATGACGAGGCCGGTCAGGACTGGTGCGAGCAGGAGGGCTTCCCCGGCTACACCTCCTATGCCTCCCTGACGGACCTGCCCTGGCGGTTCCCGATCTTTGCAGATGTGGTGAAGGCGCTGGATGCGCATGTAGCTGATTTCGCAAAGGAATGTGCGTTTGACCTTGGTGACCGCGCGCTCCAACTTGAAGACATTTGGATCAACATTCTGCCCGAAGGCGGCATTCATACGGGCCACCTGCACCCGCATTCCGTGATCTCGGGCACAACCTATGTCGCGATGCCGGATGGGACCTCTGCGCTCAAGCTGGAAGACCCTCGATTGCCGATGATGATGGCCGCCCCACCCCGCCGGCCAGACGCTGCCGCCGATTTGCGCACCTTCCATTATGAAAGCCCTAAGGTTGGTGATGTACTCTTGTGGGAAAGCTGGCTCCGGCACGAAGTCCCTATGAACATGGCCGAAGATCACCGCATTTCTGTGTCCTTCAATTACAAATGGATTTAAGCGACCGTCCCCTGTCTGAGCTGAGCGTAGAGTTCGGAACGCGGCCCTCTGCGCCCCGACTTGAGGGTGTCACACGGGCACAACGCAAGGCCGGTCAGCACCTTGCTGCGATCCATAGGCACTACCTGATGGACCTCGCCCGGCTGACGATGGTGTTAGAGCGAATTCGCGCCGGGGATGATCCACCCGAGCGGTTAGAACAGGTGATCCTGTCTTTGGAGATGTCCGAAAATTACCGTGCCTTTGGCAATCTCTGCGGGCAACAATGTCAGGTGCTCACGATGCACCACAACATCGAAGAAAGTCATATGTTCCCAACGGTTGAGAGCCGCGCAGGGAGCGGGTTTGCAGCGCTGGTCGATCGCTTACGCGCAGAGCACAAAGTCGTCCACGAGCTGATCGAGCGGTTGTATGGCGCCGCAGTAGACTTGACCAAAGCCCCGTCCGATCAGACCTTTGAAGCCGCCGCCGACACCTTTGAAGCGCTACTCGCCGCCGTCAAATCCCACTTCCGCTATGAGGAAACCGAGTTGGAAGAAGCACTTGGGGTATTTGTGCCTGAAGTGTGAACCGTAGTTGCCTGTGTGCTCAGGCCCGGCGTGTTCAGGCGTCTGTCGCAGCAGTCAATTCATTGGCCTTGCTGAGATGCTTGCTGATCTCAGCAAGTGTCCCCAAAATCAGCGCAATGCCAAGGCCGATTGTCGCCTGATTTATTGCCTCACCCGTTGTCGAAACCCCTAAAAGAAGGTCGGCGCCGTTTGTTGGATCGCCACCGCCATCGATCACAAGAAACACGGCCAGCACGATCCTAAATACGCAAAGCGCCCCGATAAGCCTCGCGGCAAACAAACTAGTTTTTGTAAAGAACATGAACCTTCCCGTCCTCGATCAGTGAATTGAACCCGCGCTACCAACAAAAAGGCCCCGCTGTTTCCAGCGGGGTCTTTTTAACGGTCACCGGATGCGGCCCGGACCATTTTTTCCAAACAGTCTACACCGCTCTGGCCAGAAAACGCTTTGCGTTTTCAGCTTTTACCAGTCTTCGCGTACGACGACGCGAGTTTTGATCGGAAGCTTCATCGCTGCAAGGCGCAGGGCCTCGCGGGCGACGTCTTCGTTCACGCCATCGATCTCGAACATCACGCGACCAGGTTTGACTTTGGCCGTCCAACGGTCGACCGAGCCTTTACCTTTACCCATCCGAACTTCGATCGGTTTTGCCGTAACAGGCAGGTCCGGGAAGATACGGATCCAGACGCGACCCTGACGCTTCATCTGACGCGTCATGGCCCGACGGGCGGCTTCGATTTGGCGGGCGGTGATCCGCTCTGGCTCAAGCGCCTTGAGTCCAAACGTCCCGAAGTTAAGCGTAGAGCCACCCTTCGCTTCGCCGTGGATCCGGCCCTTGTGCATCTTGCGGAATTTTGTGCGCTTTGGCTGTAGCATGTTCTTCTACTCCTTAGCGATCACGACGGCCGCCACCTGCACCGCGAGGTGCTGGGCCATCCTGAAGCTCTTGGGCTTTACGATCACGCGCCGACGGGTCGTGCTCCATGATCTCACCTTTGAAAATCCACACCTTGATGCCGATGATGCCATAAGCGGTCATCCCTTCGGCAGCGGCGTAGTCAATATCGGCACGAAGCGTGTGAAGCGGCACGCGCCCCTCACGATACCACTCGGTCCGCGCGATTTCGGCACCGCCAAGACGGCCCGCAACGTTCACGCGAATACCAAGCGCGCCCATGCGCATTGCGTTCTGAACCGAACGCTTCATGGCGCGGCGGAACGAAACACGACGCTCAAGCTGCTGCGCGATGGACTCTGCCACCAGTTGCGCGTCCAGCTCAGGCTTGCGAACTTCGACGATGTTGAGGTGCAGTTCGCTGTCGGTCATGTTGGCGACCTTCTTGCGCAGCGTTTCGATATCGGCGCCTTTTTTGCCGATGATCACACCGGGACGCGCTGTGTGGATCGTCACGCGGCACTTTTTGTGCGGACGTTCGATAATCACACGGCTGATGCCGGCTTGCTTGCACTCATCCTTGATAAAATCACGGATTTTCAGGTCTTCCAGCAACAGGTCACCATAGTCTTTGGTGTCTGCGTACCAGCGGCTGTCCCAGGTACGGTTGACCTGAAGACGCATCCCAATCGGATTTACTTTGTTACCCATTAGGCTTGCTCCTCAATCTGGCGTACCTTGATGGTGAGTTCCGAGAACGGCTTAATGATTTTGCCAAAGCGACCACGTGCCCGTGGGCGACCGCGCTTCATCGTTAAATTTTTGCCCACATAGGCCTCGGCGACGACAAGCTCGTCAACGTCAAGGTTGTGGTTGTTCTCAGCATTAGCGATGGCGGACTGAAGACATTTCTTCACGTCGTCCGAGATCCGCTTCTTTGAGAAGGTCAGGTCCGTAAGGGCCTTTTCTACCTTCTTGCCGCGGATCATCTGCGCCACCAGGTTAAGCTTTTGCGGGCTTGTACGAAGCATACGGGTTTTCGCCATTGCTTCGTTGTCTGCCACGCGGCGGGGATTCTTTGCCTTGCCCATGACTTACTTCCGCTTCGCTTTTTTGTCCGCCGCGTGCCCGTAATACGTGCGCGTGGGGGAGTATTCGCCAAACTTCTGGCCGATCATCTCTTCCGAGACGTTCACGGGGATGTGTTTTTTCCCGTTGTAGACGCCGAACGTCAAACCCACAAATTGGGGCAGGATTGTCGAACGGCGCGACCAGATCTTGATCACTTCGTTGCGGCTGCTTTCGCGGGCCGCTTCGGCCTTTTTGAGGACATACGCGTCAACAAAAGGCCCTTTCCATACGGAGCGGCTCATCTTAGCGCCCTTTCTTCTTGGCGTGCCGCGAGCGGATAATCAGCTTTTGCGACGCCTTGTTCTTGTTGCGAGTGCGCGCACCCTTGGTCGGCTTACCCCATGGGGACACAGGGTGACGACCACCCGATGTCCGGCCTTCACCACCACCATGCGGGTGATCGACCGGGTTCATGACCACACCACGCACAGACGGGCGAATGCCCTTGTGACGGTTGCGGCCGGCTTTACCGAAGTTCTGGTTGCTGTTGTCGGGGTTAGACACGGCACCGATGGTGGCCATGCATTCCTGACGCACGAGGCGCAGCTCGCCCGAGCTGAGACGAACCTGAGCGTAGCCCCCATCCCGACCCACAAACTGAGCGTATGTACCAGCCGCACGGGCGATCTGGCCGCCTTTGCCGGGCTTCAGCTCAATGTTGTGAACGATCGTACCGATTGGCATGCCAGAGAACGGCATTGCGTTGCCCGGCTTGATATCGGCCTTGGAGGACGCAACAACCTGATCGCCAATCGCCAAACGCTGTGGCGCGAGGATATAGGCTTGTTCGCCGTCTTGATACTTGAGGAGCGCGATGAACGCAGTCCGGTTCGGGTCATACTCAATGCGTACGACGGTGGCCGTCACATCAAATTTGTTCCGCTTAAAATCGACGATCCGATAAAGACGCTTTGCGCCCCCGCCTTTGCGGCGCATCGTGATCCGTCCGGTGTTGTTGCGGCCACCATTCTTGGTGAGACCTTCAGTCAGCGCCTTTACAGGGCGACCTTTCCACAGCTCCGAACGGTCGATCAGAACCAGCCCACGCTGGCCCGGCGTCGTCGGCTTATACGACTTGAGTGCCATGTTAACTGTCTTCCGTTTTCAGACAGCGAGGCTTGTGGCCCCGCCTATGTAAACGACGGGTTGCCCCGTCAGGAGTAAAGGGCCCCAAAGGTCCCCGGTTAGAGCAGGAGCCGGCCGAAGCCTGCGCCCAAAACGACACCACCCCGGACGAATCCGGGGCAGGGCAGATGGCGGTGCTTAACTGGAAAAATCTGGGGTGTCTAGAGCAGCGACCCTGCCTGTTTCACCCAAATCCAAACCCGCTCTCAATCACTTAGGACGCTTTGGAGCCTTTCAAACTCCGGGCGCGTTCAATCAACGAGCTCACAAGGGCTTTTCGCTCAGCGTCAACGTCCTGAGATGGCCCAAAGCTGTTGTTAGACATCACTCGCTCAACTCGGTCGAAATTGCGTTTTTTCAGCAATCCGGACTTCAAAGGACCAAGCTGGCCAGAGGCAGCCAAGGCAATCACCCACGCTTCTGTCAAATCAGGCTTGTCGTCACCTTCGCACCATACGTGCTCAAACAGGGTCATGATATAGTCCAGAGACTCTCTTACCGGATGGCGATTGTCAGATTGGAAGGGCTGTCGAAGGACATCCATCACCAACTCGTAAGATGGCCAATAATGCAGGAAGCCTTCGTCCTTTCGATCGCGCAAGACTTCGTCCAGTGCCACACGCAAGGTCGCTTTGGACACGGCGTTTGCTGAAATGCATGACACATCTCGGAACGTGGCAATCAAAGGCACTGGCGACAGGGTCATGATTATTTTTGCGTCAGGACGATGTTTGCGGATCAGCTGATAGATCGCGTCGATATTGTCTCGATTTTCTTCTACCGAGGAGACGCGGAATTTATGCCGTGACGGATCATAGGCATCCTTGGGAACCGTGCGCCAAAAGACATTACCTGTAGGCTCATCATACCAAACTTCACTAAGCCCGAAGGTCAGAATGAAAACATCCGTGTCGTCAAAGATCTCTTTGGTCTTTAGGCGCACCTCTTCGTCATAACCAAAATCTTCTGCCTTATAGCCGTGCCAAAGCGGCTGATCGAAGACTTGGTTCTCCCATGCCCACTCAAACTGCTGCCGGATCGCAAAGGAATTCACCATCCCTTCGCCCATCGAGACGACATAGGCGTTCGAATTTTCGGCTTCTCTCGTCAGCACGCGGAAATTGCGCTCTGCCAACCAGTTGGAGACATTGGCCGCAAAACAGGATCCAAAAGCCGTAATCTTGGTGTCTGGCGTAATGAAAGGTTGTTCTGGCTCCCAGCCATGAAGCACCGACTTAACCATGTCGTCGACCTTGGTCATTTTTGCCAATGAGGGGCGGCGGTTTACCGTTGAGCCGCGAAACCACGCCCGCAAGGGGAGGTCATGTAACAGCTTTCCTGCCTTCGGTGGTTCTTTGGTCATGGGATTTTTACCTGCTCAGTTTCTTTAAGAGATACACGAACGAAGTGCCCGATGGGCTTGTGGATACACACAGATTTACTCAAACGATTGGGGTTTCTTGCAAGGGAAGACTAGACGCAATCCTCTTTGTTGCACAACAACTACAGCGTTTGCGTCCACGGCTTCGCGGGCAAGCTACCTTGCTAGGCACAAAAAAACCCCGGCACTCACATGCCGGGGTTTCTTTAGCTTTTCCGTCGACCGGCTATTTAGAGGCCAGTCGATACGTCAATTGTGTTGCCTTCTTCGAGCGTCACATAAGCTTTCTTTACGTCTTTGCGCGTGCCAAGGCGGCCGCGGAAACGCTTAGATTTACCTTTTGTGATTGTCGTGTTCACGGCCTTCACCTTTACACCAAATACAGCCTCAACGGCCTCTTTGATTTGGGGCTTGTTCGCCTCGATCGCGACTTCGAAGACCACGGCGCCATTTTCAGACGCCATTGTGGTTTTCTCCGTGATCAGCGGCTTGCGGATCACGTCATAGTGGTTTGCTGCGGCACTCATTTCAAACGGGCCTCCAGAGCTTCGACACCGGCCTTGGTAAGAACCAGAGTGTCGCGTTTCAGGATGTCATAGACGTTCGCGCCAGCGGAGGGCAGGATATCCAACCCTTCGATATTGCGGGACGCCTGCACGAAGTTTTCGTTCACATCTGCACCGTCGATGATCAGCGCGCGCTTCCAGCCAAGGCTCTTAACCTGTTTGGCCAGAGCCGAAGTCTTACCTTCAGAGGCGGCTTCGTCGATCACCACAAGCGCGCCTGCTTTGGCTTTCGCCGACAGAGCGTGCTTGAGGCCCAGCTTACGGAACTTTTTGGTCAGCTCATGACCGTGGCTGCGCACGACCGGACCTTTGTAAACACCACCACCGCGGAAGATCGGTGCCGAACGAGCGCCGTGGCGTGCGCCGCCGGTGCCTTTTTGGCGATAGATCTTCTTGGTGGAGTATTTCACCTCGGAGCGGGTCTTGACCTTGTGGGTACCAGCTTGCGCATTGTTGCGCTGCCAGCGGACCACACGGTGCAGGATGTCCGCGCGCGGCTCAAGACCGAACAGATCGTCAGACAGCTCAACCGAGCCAGACGTGCCGCCGTCCATTGTGATGACGTCGAGTTTCATTATGCTTCTCCTCCGTCAGCCGGTGCATCCGCCGCAGCTTCAACAACAGGCGCGTCTTTGGTGCGCAGAGCAGCAGGCAAAACAACATTCTCAGGCGTCGGTTTTTTGACCGCGTCTTTGATTGTTACCCAGCCACCTTTGGAGCCCGGAACAGCGCCTTTGACCATGATCAGGCCACGGTCGCTGTCGGTACGCACAACCTGAAGGTTCTGCGTTGTCACCTTAGCGGCACCCATGTGCCCAGCCATTTTTTTGCCTTTGAAAACCTTGCCCGGATCCTGACACTGGCCCGTGGAGCCGTGCGAACGGTGGGAGATCGACACACCGTGCGTTGCACGCAGGCCGCCAAAGTTCCAACGCTTCATGGCGCCGGCAAAGCCTTTACCCTGCGTGTGACCAGTGATGTCGACCTTTTGGCCGGCAAGGAAGTGCTCAGCACTGATCAGCGAACCGACCGGCACGAGACCCTCTTCACTCTCAACGCGAAATTCCGCTAGGCGGCTTTTCAGACCAAC
>CALKJA010000004.1 GCA_937995865.1 uncultured Paracoccaceae bacterium
CGCAATGTATCGGCTTTTCAGGTCGAGTCCCGGACGGGCGTAAAAGCGCCCATAGGCCAGGTCGATGACAGTATCTGCCATGCCTGGTAAAAGATGCCCGTATCGTTCTTCTAAAACGTCGCGAACACCGGGGTTAAGATCATCGGCGAGTTGTGCGCCACTGGTCAGTGTCATCTCAACGCCCCTCCCAAAGTAAACCCACCATCTACGACGATGTCTTGACCGGTCACGAAATCGGAGTTTTCGGACAAGAGCCACATTGCTGTCCCTGTCACATCCTCTGGTTTTCCGTTCCTCCGAAGAGGGGTGTGTTTTGAAAGTCGGGCGGAAATCTCTGGGTCTAAAACGTCGTCCGCCATTGGGGTCAGAATGATACCGGGGCTAATGGCATTGATCCTATTGCCACGTGGTCCTTCTTCGACGGCGAACACCCGCATCATCGCAAGGAGCGCGGCTTTGGTTGCCGCATAGGCACCAGACCCGGGCATGACTGCGCCAGCCGTCCAAGACGCATTTATCAGAACAACACCATTTTCCATGTGGGACAGGCACTGGGCCACTGTTTGCTGCGTCCCAATAAGGTTGGTTTGGATAAGGTCGGCAAAGTCGTCGGTCCGAGTATCCCTCAGTGGCTTGAATTCACCCAGATACCCAGCGTTGGCAAAAGCCGCATCCAGAGTTCCGAAGTGGCCAATCGAGGCTTTGAGATTTGCGGAAATCTCGTCTGGGTTGGAGATGTCACAAACTTGAACCAAAGCAGAGCCGCCAGCCTCTTGGATTTCCATTGCAACTGCTTCGAGAGGAGCCTTGCGGCGCCCCCAAAGCGTTACAAAAGCACCTTCACTCGCGAGTTGAACCGCCACTTCTCGCCCCATCCCGCTTCCTGCACCTGTCACCAAAACCGTGCGATCTTTGAATTGATTTCCCATATCGATCTCTCTGTTTGAACTATTCAGAGAGGATCCTATATTGGCAAATCAAGCGCGATAATTAGGCTAATATTTGGATTATACGAAAGATTTTCTTTATGATGAATTTGTTCTCCGCGATGCGTACCTTTGTCGAAGTGGCCCGCGCCGGTTCCATGAATGGTGCAGCGCTCAGACTGAATGTGAGCGGAGCTTTGGTTGGTCAACGGATTGCTGGCTTGGAAGATCACCTGCAGGCACGGTTGCTCCACCGAACGACGCGACAACAGAAGCTGACGGATTTTGGCGAAAGCTATCTTGAGCAATGCATCGACATTCTGGAATTGGTTGATCTTTCCGAAGGTAAGGCAAGTGATCAACAGCGACGACCGCAAGGACGATTGCGTGTCGCAGCCCCGGTGAGCTTTGGAACATCAGCGCTAATGCCTGCTCTCAAGGAGTTCACCAAGTTTGCGCCTGAGGTGGAAATCGAATTGAGCTTGTCCGACAATAACGAAGATCTGATTGCGGGTGGGTTTGACGTCGCTTTTCGCATTGGCGAACTGGAGGACAGCGACCTTTTGCAGGTGCCGCTTGCGCCGTACAAAATGATGATCTGCGCGTCCATAGGATACATCTCAGAACACAGTGAACCACGGACACCTTCAGATATGAAGCATTTGCGCGCCGTCCTCTTTTCAAGAACTGGGCGCAGGCCTTGGCGGTTCAAGAAAGGCGTTGAAGAACAAAGCTGGACCCCACTCGCAAGAATTTCTGTGAATTCCGGTCAGGCGGTGCGTGTTGCCGCAAATGCCGGCATGGGTGTTGCCATGTTGCCAGAAACTCTTGTCAAAAATGACATCTCTGAGGGCAAGTTAGTGCAGCTGCTGCCGGATTGGAAATTGCCAGAACAACCTATGGCCTTGATCTATCACCGTGACCGCTACAGGCCAAAGAGGCTGACGACATTCATCGAGTTCGCCCGATCAAATTTTAAGAGCCAATTTGCCTGACCGACATTCCCATAACGCGCAGCATCAGTTAGAAACGGCTCACTGTGGACCTCGAATACTTCGCAACAAGCCGCCGATCCACCCGCAGCATTGTTGCCAGTCCAGTCCCAGCCACCGCAACGGGCTTTCGCCGCTGCAAGCCAATCACAATTTTCAGGGTATCGCTGTTCTCGAACGCCGCATCGCTCCCGCCCTACTTGCTTTGAGCGAGCCATTGGGCGAACCAGATAGGCTTTGCAACGATCAGCTTGGAGCGAGCGTTTCCTGTTCAGCTTTCAATGAGCCAACCATAACAGCGGAAAGCGCAACCATAAAGGCTGCTACGCCAAGCATCATTGGCAGCCCTCCAACCTGATAGGTGAAGCCGGACAACAGCGTTCCTGCGAGACGCCCAGCCGCATTTGCCATGTAGTAGAAACCCACATCCATCGTGACCCGTTCTGCCTTGGTGAAGGTAAGAATTAAATAAGAATGCAGTGATGAATTCACCGCAAAAACCGCCCCGAACGCCAACAACCCAACAACGATAAGGACCGTTAGCCAGGCCTGTGCGCCGCCAGCTGCAAGGGCAGTACAAGTAAGAACCGCCGGGATCACGGCCAAACCCCAAGCCCACTTGCGAGCGGCTGCGATCAACTCATGCGTTTTTCGCGTCTTGGCCCGCAGAATGCGCGGAGCATTGGCCTGCACCATTCCATAAAAGATCACCCAAAGAGCCATAAAGGTTCCGATCAGGAAAAACGCGGTGCGATTGCCCGATGTCGTGCCGTCCGACAAGACCGCGTAAAAATAGATCGGAATCCCGACAACAAACCAAACGTCACGCGCACCGAACAAAAACACCCGCGCGGCGCTAAGCCAATTGATGTTGGCCGAATTGGAAAGCAGTTCGGAGAACTTTGCGCCCTTGCGGCCTTTGGGTAAGCCAGGAGGCATAGCAAACAAGACCGCCAGTAGGACAGCGGTAAGGAGTACGGCCATGCCCAGAACCGCCCAAACAAATCCCAATGTGGCCAGCAGGGCGGCACCCGAAAGAAAGCCCAGACCTTTGACCATGTTTTTGGATCCAGTCAGCAAGGCCACCCAGCGGAAAAGCCGTCCATCCTCGGACGGGGCAAGCAATTTGACCGCAGATTTCGAGGACATTTTGGCCAGATCTTTCGCCACGCCGCTGGCCCCCTGAACAAGCATGACAAAAATCACTGAGGCCCCTACCGCCCAAGCCGGATTAAGCTGGGCCAAGGCCAGCAACGCCAAAACCTGCAAACCAAGCCCTGCATAAAGCGTAGAGGTCAGGCCGAACCGTGCAGCGATCCAACCCGCGCAGAGGTTGGTGATAACACCTGCGATCTCATACAAAACAAAGAGATAGGCCAGCTGAACCGCCGAAAACCCCAACGTGTGGAAGTGTAAAAGCACAAGCATCCGCAAGGCCCCATCGGTGAGCATAAACGCCCAATAGGCGCCCGTAACAGCGATATAGGCCGAAAGCCCTTCGGGCCGTTGGCGCACGTTGCTCACAAGCTGCCTCCGACCATGCAAGCCACATCTACCAGACGGTGAGCATAGCCCATTTCATTGTCGTACCATGCGTAAATCTTCACCTGTGTGCCGTTGACAACCATCGTTGAGGGGGCATCCACGATGCTAGAGCGTTCGTCATTGGTGTAATCGGTCGAAACCAACGGGCGTTCTTCGTAGCCCAGAATACCCTTGAGTGGCCCCTCCGACGCGGCTTTGAATAATGCGTTCACTTCCTCCGCGCTCGTCTCGCGTTCTACTTCGAACACGCAATCAGTGAGCGATGCGTTAAGGAGCGGCACACGGACAGCATGTCCATTCAAACGCCCTTTAAGCTCTGGATAGATCAGCATGATGGCCGTCGCACTGCCCGTCGTGGTTGGGATCAGCGAGTTCAAAGCGGACCGCGCACGGCGCAGATCCTTGGCCGGGCGATCAACGATTGTCTGTGTATTCGTTACATCGTGAATCGTGGTGATCGAGCCGTGTTTGATGGTCAGGTTCTCGTGGATCACCTTCACAACCGGCGCCAAGCAATTGGTGGTGCAGCTCGCGGCCGTTACGATGCGGTGGCGTTCAGGCTGATAGATATCGTCATTTACACCATAAACGATATTCGCGGCATCACCGTCTTTAACCGGGGCCGAAACGACGACTTTTCTTACCCCAGCTTCAAAATAGGGCGCGATTTTTGCTTCGGACTTAAAAACACCCGTACAGTCAATCACAACGTCAACGCCGTTGAGCGGCAGCTCGGCCAGATCTCGGGTGCCGATAAAGGGAAGCCGTGTCTCATCAATGGTGACGCTATCTGCGTCATAGGCAAATTGTGCATCCCACCGACCGTGGACGGTATCAAATTCGAGAAGATGGGCGTGCATCTCTGGGTCGCCCACCGCGTCATTGATCCATGCGATTTTGACACCCCGCGCCAAGAGTGGCTTCAGCGCAAGCTTGCCGATGCGGCCAAGGCCGTTAAGGGCGTAAACGGTCATTAAATCTATCCTTCGATGTGCGATTGGCCGATATCATCGACAGCTTTTTGAAGTGAAATCCGGTCCAGAGAGGCGATCGGCAAGGCTGCAAAACACGTCATTCGGTTGTGCAACGCACCGTATGTCTGATGAAACGCAAGGCTCTTTTCGGCATCCGTTCCTTCGACCTTGACCGGGTCAGGTAGTCCCCAGTGCGCACTGACGGTCTGGCCTTGCCAAGCCGGGCATTCCTCGTTGGCGGCTTGATCGCAAACAGTGAAAACGAAATCGAGAGCTGGGGCATCGGGCCCTTGAAACTCAGCAATGTTCTTGGCCCTAAGCCGAGACACGTCGTGCCCCTTCTTTTGAAGAACCTCGAGCGCGAACGGGTTAAGCTCGGAACGGGGTTTGGTCCCTGCTGAATGAGCCACAAAATGCTTACCCGCAATGTCCTGAAGGATAGATTCCGCGAAGATCGAACGTGCGGAATTGCCGGTGCAAATAAAGAGGACATTGTATTTGGAGCCGCCCGTGGACTCGTTCGTTACTGGTGAGGCGTCCATTTGCGCGCAGATTTCAGGGCGCCCCCGACAGCAATCATTCACAAGATAATCCAGGGTCTGTTGCGCCGCGCCCATATCGATAGCGTAGCGTAAGGATGTGCCAACGCGCTCTTGTGTGACCAAACCGGCCTGCATGAGCGCATTTACATAGGTTGAAAGCGTGTTGGGTTTCAGCTCAAGCGCCTGCGCCAGTTCAGTTGCGGGTACGCGGTCCGGATAGCGCCGCATCAGCAACCGAAATACGGCTAGCCGCCGTGGATGGCCGAGGGTCGAAAGGCGGTTTGGGACAAGTAATTCCATACTTCGTGAATATATGAAGTATAGGTGTACTCAAGTGAAGGTTTTGTAACAGCGTGCAAGCAATGCGGGCGCGCGCCACAAGCCGATCAGCACGTTCGCTAGATGATGGATCCGTTCAGAGGGCGAATACGCAAAAGGCGGTTCCATAAGCGATGCCCTGACAACCTCATGTCGTAGCAGAGCGTTGGTGGCAGCGACCCAAAAATTCCTTCCAGTGTTGAGTTTGACCAATCAAAGAAGCGATCCTGCCATAGCCCTCAGCCGTTGGGTGCAGCCCGTCACCTGCACAGAGTGATGCGCCAAAGACTTCGTCATTGATCAAGTCATTCGTTAGTTTGACCAGCGGCACGTTCTCGGCACGGCACGCGTTTTGCGTTAAGTCATTGATCGTTTGCAGCAACTCCAAAACACGATCGCCGCGCCCGCCATCTTCACGGATCAAGCTTGGTAAGACCGGCGTCGGTTCAATCACAATGACTGGGCCAAACAGCTTAGCGGCTTGTACGATTTTACGTACACGCAAAGATATCTGATCGGGCTCTAAATACAGGAAGCTAGAAGTCGCCGCCGCTTTTAATGCGTCGTTGACCCCGGTCATCAGTGCTACGCCGGTGCCAGCTTTCCCGGTAAGTCGCCCTGCTAATTCTGCCTCGCATCTTGCTTGAACGTCCGAAATGCGATCCCCCCCAACCCCAAGGTTGTAGCAATGCGCTCGCCCCGGTTGCGGCGCCGTGTCTGCCAGCAATCTTGAAGGCCAACCGCATGCCAAAGCGTCCCCATCGCCGACGGTGATGCTGTCGCCCAAAAAAGCAATCCGAAGTTTTGGAGTGCTCATGTTGATGCCTCATCTAGGGGCGTATGGCATGCAACGCGGCTGCCATTTGATCCGGTCGTAATTTGCGGAGTGACTTTTCGGCAAAGATCAGTCGCCAAGGCGCATCTTGGATGAAACGCACAGCCAGTTGGAAGATTGCGGGCGGAAGCCACCTCGCCGGGAAGAACCACGCGGGTTTTCTCTTTTTCACGATGGCTTGGGACGGCCGACAAAAGTGCATGCGTATACGGATGCTTTGGTGCCGAAAACAGCGCCGCAGTCGTGTTTTCTTCGACGATTTGTCCAAGATACATCACGGCCACGCGGTCCGCGCTGTGACGTACCACCGAAAGATCATGCGTTATCAGCAAATACGTAAGACCAAGGTCGCGCTTAAGGGATTGAAACAAGTTGAGGATTTGTGCTGCAACCGAAACATCAAGCGCCGAAACAGGTTCATCTCCAATTACAAGCCGCGGGTTCACTGCGAGCGCACGGGCGATCCCAATACGCTGCCTTTGACCACCTGAGAACGCGTGTGGATACCGATTCATGGCGTTTGATTGCAGGCCGACCCGATCAAGCAAATCTGCAACGATCATAGTTGCCTCTTCACCGCGCGCGATCCCAAAATTTCGGAGCGGCTCGGCGATGATCTGGCGGACGGTCATGCGCGGGTTGAGTGAACTGAAAGGGTCTTGGAAAATCAACTGCACATCGCGCCATAGCTTTTTGCGAGCGGACCCGCGCAGTGTCGCTACATCTAGCAGCGTCCCATCTCGGGTCCGCAGCCGAATATCACCCGATGTTGGCGCTAGTGCGCCGGAAATCAACTTGGCCGCAGTTGATTTTCCGCAACCAGATTCACCCACAAGGGCGGTGGTCTCACCCTCTTTTACGGTCAGCGAAATTCCATTCACCGCGCGCACCGCATGCGGGTCATATTTAAACAGGCCGCGCGACTGTCCAAAATGCTTCTTAAGGTTGGCGATTTCAAGCAAGGGACTAGTCATGGAGGTGGCACTTTGCACGATGACGCTCTGCCAATTGATGAAGGCTTGGGCGCTTGTTTTTGCATTGAGATCCAGCAAATTCTGGGCAGCGAGGATGGAAAGCGCATCCGGACGGGCGCGAGGTTGGATCAGGCACAGCCCCCTGAAGCGTTGCGAGCGCCTGCCCCGGTTCGGTGAAGGCAGGAAGCGCATTCAAAAGCGCCCGCGTGTAAGGATGGCCCGGCATACGCAGAACGTCTTTTGCCGGACCTGTCTCAACTTCTTGACCAAGATACATCACCATCACCCTATCGGCGATTTCACTGACAAGTCCGATGTTGTGCGAAATGAAGATCATACCCATATTCAGGTCGCCCTGGAGTTTCGCCAAAAGCTCAACGATCTGCGCCTCAGTCGTTGCATCAAGAGCGGTTGTTGGTTCGTCACAAATCAAAAGCCGTGGATCACATGACAACGCCATTGCGATCATCGCGCGCTGTCGCATGCCACCAGAGATTTGGTGGGCATATTGCTCAGCAATCTCAGCTGGGCTGGACATCCCGACCTGATTGAGCAGCTCGATTGCACGATCGAGCGCCGCCTTCTTTGACAGGCAAGTGTGCTGGCGCAGAGTAGTGATTATTTGCGATCCAATTGTATGCACGGGGCTCAGGCTCGCCATCGGTTCTTGAAACACCATCGCAATATCCGCGCCGCGCAAACTACGGATCTCTTTGCCGTTTTTTGGTAACTTTGTGATTTCAACCTCACTCTTTTCGGCGCGTTGATAGGTGATGGACCCGCCTGTAACTTTGCCACCCGACGGAACAAGGCCCAAAATCGCACGCGCGGATAGTGATTTACCTGACCCGCTTTCGCCCACGATGCCGAGTGTTTCGCCAGCCGCAACGTCAAAGCTAAGACCTTCTACAGCGGGCAACATCAGATCGCGCAAATGGAACCCGATCGACAGGTCTTTGACTGATATCAGCGAATCCATTTTAGGTCTTTCCATAGGGGTCAGACGCATCGCGCAATCCATCGCCCAAAAAGTTGAATGCAAGTACTGTGATGACAACGGCAAGCCCCGGAATAAGCAGCCAAGGTGCCTGACTGATCACTTGCAGACTTTGGGCATCTTTCAGCAAAACGCCCCAGCTGACGGCAGGAGATTGCAAACCCAGCCCCAGGAACGACAGCGCCGTTTCTGCCAAGATCATCTCTGGAATGGACAGTGTGAGTGATGCGATGATGTGGCTGGCAAAAGACGGAACCATGTGGCGCAGAATGATCCGTATTTCACTCGCACCAGATATTCGGGCCGCTAGAACAAAATCTTCCTCACGCAAAGCCAGAAAACGGCCCCGGACAACCCGCGCGATACCGGTCCATCCAATGATGGACAAAATCACTGTAATCATAAGGTAGGTGACAATCGGGTCTTGGCCGGGCGGAACAGCAGCAGCTAACCCCATCCAAAGCGGGATCGTGGGCAAAGATTGTAAGAAATCAATGGTCCGCTGCACGGCCGTATCAACCCAACCGCCATAATACCCAGACATTCCCCCCAACACGATGCCTATGACAAAAGATAGGGCGACACCCACAAGACCAATCGAAAGCGAGATACGCGCGCCACGAATAATCCGAGACAGCACATCGCGGCCAAGGGTATCGGTTCCCAACAAAAACATGGTGGCACCGCGCTTAGGTTCCGAAATGCCCAAGAACCGCGTCTCAAGCGGAATAAACCCCCACATTTCATAGGGTTCCGACGGTGCAAACAGACGTAAAGTATGCTTAGTTTCCACGTCTTCCACATAAGATAGCCGGCGTGTGATCGGATCACGTTCGCTTTTGAGTTCGCGAACATAAGGCCATGAAACACCTCCACCATGATCCACAAAATGGACCACCTGGGGCGGGGCAAGCACGTGGCGTCGGTTTATATCGCTGTGATGATATGGCGACATGAACTCAGCAAAGATTGCCAAAATGTACAGAAAGCCAACAATGTAAAGGCTCACCACTGCCAGTTTGTGTTTGCGAAATTTCGCCCAACCCAGCCGAAACCCTGACGCTTCGGCATAAGACTTTAGCAGATCCGATTCATGTTGAGAGATGTCAGTCATCTATGCCTCGTCGAACTGAATGCGGGGATCGACGATCGTCAGAAGGATGTCTGAAATCAATGTGCCAATCAGAGTGAATACGCTGAGCAAGAAGATGAAACTGCCAGCGAGATACATGTCTTGAGATGTCAGCGCGCGCAAAAGCATTGGCCCTGCCATCGGGAGGTTCAGAACAATTGCCGTCGTCACAGCGCCGGAAAATAGCTCCGGGATTGTCGTTCCAATGGTGGATAAGAAAGGATTCAAAGCGACCCGAACAGGATAGCGCAAAATGACCCGCCATTCCGGAAGGCCCTGTGCGCGCGCGGCTTCAACATATGGTTTTTGAAGCTCGTCCAGCACGTTTGCTCGCATCTGACGGATCAAGCTGGCCGCTCCGGAAGTACCCAGCACGATCAATGGAAGCCAAAGATGTTTGAAAAGATCCACGATCTTATCCCAAGTCCACGGCGCGTTCTTGTATTCGGGCGAAAACAGACCTGACACGTCAGCCCCCCAGTAGACAAAGGCAAGCCACATCAAAATGAGCGCAAGAAGGAAATTGGGGGTCGCTTTGCCGATAAAGCCAAAGACTGTCGCGACATAGTCGAATACGGAATAAGGTCTTACAGCTGAGTATATCCCAATAGGCAGAGCGACAATCCAAGTTGCGATCAGCGTTGCAGCTGTCACAGCAACGGTCAGAGCCATATATTCCCCGATCAAAGACGAAACTGGTACCCGCCACTCAAAAGAGTATCCCAAGTCGCCGTGAGCCAGCATTGCCCACATCCATTTGCCGTATTGGACCAAGAAAGGTTGATCAAAACCAAATCGTTCGCGAAGGCGTTCGACAACTTCTGGACTGTAGTCACCCTCTGCACCCATCTGGGCTTCGAGAACTGTAAGGTAGTCTCCCGGCGGCAACTGGATGATCGCAAATGACACGATGGACACAGCGAAAAGGGTTGGGATGAACCACAAAATACGGCGTATTATATATCCGGTCACAAAGGAATTCCCGCTGTAGCTTTTGTTTTTCGTCAGAACGCGCCCCAAGACAAAGGGCGCGTTCCTTGGTTTTCAAAGGTGAGGGAGGTCACTCTTTGATGTAAAGCTGTTCCGTTGGGATGATGCCGATATCTCGGGTGATATCATCGCGAATGAAACCTTCGGGGAAATTGCCGACGCGGTTTGAGCGGATAAAGAGGTTCGGCGCTGCACCTACAACACCAACCCAATTTGGCTCAGCCGCGTGAATTGCAAGCACTTCTTCGCCCAAAGCAATTGCTTCTTCCTGGGAGGCTGCCGTTGAAGCCGCGTCCAGTTTAGCCCAGACATCGTGCAAGATGTGCCCCTCAGGAGGTGCGACCGCAAAGTCTTTGCCGCGATCCAAATGGTATTCACCCCAAGCAGTTGCCCATGAATTGTCGGCAAGCGTTGCAGCGTAGGCACCCGGATCAATCAAGAAGAAGGCAGCGCGCCCCATCGGCCAATGGCCCATCATGACTTCATTGGCGTTGACCCGGTCAAGATATAGCGTCCGCTCAACCACATCGAGAGATGTCTTGATGCCAATATCTGACCAAAATTCGCTCACCAGCTCAAGCATATCGATATCAGACGCAAACAGCGCACTCGTGATCACTATTTCCAGTGTTTTGCCGTCTGGGCGCAAACGATATCCATCACCGTCACGTTCTGTCAGGCCCATGCCATCCAGCAAAGCATTTGCAGCTTCTGGATCGTATTCAGACCATTTCCCGATGAGCTCTTCGTTATAGATTGCAGACCCTTCAGGTGGGCCGGCCTGCATGGGCGTGGCCAGACCCGCGAACACGATTTCGTTTATGGTATCTCTATCAATGGCGATATTGATCGCCTGACGGAAATCTGCCTGCTGGAACAACTCGGCCATAACAACGTCAGATGTCGTCTGGTTTGGCCAAAGCGTATCCACTTCTAGGCCACTCCAGATCTTGACCTCATAGTCGCCCGCGGCTTCGTTTTCCTTAAAGAACGGGAAATTGCCAACACCCATATGTCGTTGCTGCAAATCAATGCGACCTTGCGCAACCCACAGGTTCAACGTTTCCGTGTCTTGGAACAGGTCATGCGTAATTGCGTCAATATAGGGCAGCTGATTACCTTCGGTATCGACCGCATAGAAATATGGGTTCCGTTCAAACACGACCTGGTCAGCCGGTGGAGGTGTTGTGATTGTCCATGCAGACAGCGTTGGGACGTCTGGGTTTACCCAATAGCTTTCCGCTTTACCACGACGACCCCATAGATCCTCCCATCCCGCAACTTCGAATTCAGCAGCGGCCGCAGCCAATTCTTCTGCGCTCGCATAGGCTGGGTGGAACTGTTTCAAATAGTGCGCGGGCTTGGCCATCCAAACGTATTCACGCGCCAATCGCGTAACAAAAAGAGGTGACGGCTGAGAAAAGCTAACAGTGAACGTATAGGCGTTAACCGCCATCACAACAGCGCGCTCGTCCCCCTGCTTTAGAAGGGACGGCCACGGCCACGGGTTGTCATCGCCAACCACGTCTTCAAAGTAAAACAAGACATCTTCAGTTGTCACCGGATGACCGTCAGACCACTTCAACCCTTCACGGATGTGAAAAGTGAACTCGGTCGACGTCTCGTTAATCTCATATGATGAGGCCCAAGCTGGTTCGATCCCAAATTCGCCGGGGGCCGTCTGAACAAACCGCACAATGCGTGGTTCCATGAGCTTCTGCGGACCACGGTCATCAGATGGGCCTTTGAAGGCGCGGCGCCATGTGCCGCCATAGGTGCCAATCTCATTGTAAGGCGTTACGACACGCGGCTCCAACGGCAGCCGCTCTTCAACAGGTGGAAGGCTGCCTGCGGCGACCATTTCCGCCAATTCTGGCGCTTCTGAATAGGTCTGAGACCAAGCGGTAGACGACAAAAGCAGGGCTGAAAGCCCCACCGCCATTCCGACACCCGATGGTGAAAAAAGTGAAGTGATCCGCATTGCATACCTCCATTGCTGTGCTGCCGCCGCTCCCGGTCGACATGGGGGCAAGGTGCAATATAAAGTTTCTTAATACAACTTAATTTTTATGAACTGTTTATGACGCCCAGTTTATGCGGCCCTCTTCCTGCCAGCCTTCACTTTCAATCGGCAGCCAGGCAGCGCCAATCACGTTGGCCAAGGTATCAAACTTGCTTGGCATGATTCGTGCCGGGTTCATTGCGAAGCCCACCTCCGGGTGCGCCATCCGTTCGGTGAGATTGCCGGCGAGCATGGCCACAACATTTGTTGGCAACATACCCGTTAAGACAATCTGCTGCGGCGCAGTGATCATATTCAGCATGCGCACCAGCGGGGTAAGCTGTTGCGCCGCACGAACCACCCAAGCATCGATCAAAGTATCGCCCTCGACAGGAAACCCATTGAGATCAGTCACGGTCGGCACGTCGCGGCCCGCGGACCGCATCACCATCAAAAGATCATGAGCCGAAGGTCTTGGGTCTGCGCTTGGGAATAAGGCGCCAACTTCTCCAGCCATACCGCCAGTACCTTGGTGAATACGGCCTGACACCATAAGTCCGATCCCAACCCCGTGGCCAAAGTTAATCGCAGCAAGGTCTTTGGGCATTCTCTCAGGTGCTGCATATGCCTCTGCGATCGCAGCAGCATTGGCAATATTTTCAACAAAAACAGGTGCTTTGAAAGCATTGCCCAACCAGACGCACAGCTCTGGCACATCAAGCCAGTCAAGGGTTGGCGGGATCACGAACTCCTTCGGACCATCCAACCTCAGGTGCCCTGGAATCGACAACCCCACACCCACAAGCCGTTGGCCAACCAAGTCTTTCCGGCCCAGAAGCTCAGAGATTTGCGGCTGCAGGATCTGCTTCAGTTCCGCTTGATTTCGGCCCTCAAGGGGCGTCTTGAAATGGGCAATTTGCACGCCCGCATAGTTCATCGCAACCACATCAAGCCGACCATACGGAAAGGAAACCCCGATAGAAATGCCGCCGCCTCCGCTCACCTCAAGAGGCACAGCGGGTTGTCCGCGCATGCCGGAAATGCGTTCAAGCTCCTTGATAACCCCCATCTCCAGCAGGTCGCGGACAAGCCTAGAAATAGCGCCGGCCGTCAGGCCCGTTGCCGCACCCAAATCTGCTCTGGTCAATTTGGGCTTGCATCGAATGAGGTCAATCAGGCGGCGCTGACTGATTGAGAGATCATGAGGGGTATGGGTGATCATAGCGCCACTTTCCATTTTTACCGAAAATACCGAATTGCACCAAAAACCTCCATCCAGAAGATTTTAAGTTGACTTACAAAACTTAACGTAAGAGTCCTAAAACACCAAATCAATTGAGATCACATGCAACACCCATCATTTAGCAACCGCCTTGCTGAGACAACGCGCATCGCAACAGGCGCTGCACAAACCGCGCTTTCCCATTTCTACGCCCGCAGAGAATTAGACATCAGCGTCAAAAGCCCGGGACAGGCAGTCACAGACGCCGATCTTGCCGTTGAGACCCAGATCCGAACAGCCATGGGCCGTTCGTTCCCCGGCGAAGCGATTCTGGGCGAGGAGTTTGGTGGTCAAAGCCTTCCAACCTGTTGGACGCTTGACCCAATTGACGGCACTGCAAATTTTCTCAACGGGCTTCCATTGTGGGGGGTGGCGATTGGTCACCTCACAGATGGCCTTCCAGATTTGGGTGTCATTGTCCTTCCGCTTTTGAACATGGTGATTAGCGCAAAAAACGAAGCGCTGTTTGTGAACAAAGAACCCTTTCAACGCACCCCGCCTGCAATCCCCACAGTTTCATTGGGGCAACCAAACCCAAAGACAGAAGATGAAACCCGCAAGCTTGATGCCGCCTTTAGGGCGGCGGGGTTTGGGGTCTATCAATGGCGTTGTTCTGCCGTATCCATGGCGTGGGCAGGCATGGGGCACATTTCGGGCCACCTGCACCGCGATACAAAACTGTGGGATGTTGTCCCCGGTGCTGCGATTTGCCGAGCGGCCAGCCTTGAAGTTGAAATGGGCCATGACCGTGATGAGGCACTTTGGGTCAAAGCTGGCGACCCCGGAGTGCTTGCCCAATGCCGCGATCTTTGGCATTCTCAGAGGATCGAGGGCGCCTGATGGGCCTGCGTGTCACTTTAAAATTCCTAAAGCAACGCGCGTTTTGCGGCCCCGCAGTGCGCTTGAAAGAGTTAGCTGAGGTCATTGAGATCGATGACCCAGTGTATTCTGTTGATAATAGCTTCGAGACGATCATTTGCTTGAACGTACCCAAGCATTCGCCGCACAGGCTAAGATTTGAAATCCTTGGCCCTGTCCGCAGGGTTATTCTGGGAGGCCACGATCTCAACTTTGAGGTCGACGAGACTATGCTGTATATGACTCTTCCGGCCCTAGAAGCCGACAATGATCGTGTTGCCGACATGCATATGATCGTGGAAAGCGAAGGCATCGAGTTTCGCGTTGAAGTCCCGAACCGGCATCAATCCAGCGGCGAATATCAATGTGATAGCTACCCACATCGCGCCCGGCTGGCCGCCACCACCTTGGAATTTGCGCTTTTGGATGCTGTGCAATGCCTTGGTCTGGATCAGACCATCGGCAAGGGGCCGTGCGGCCCGATCTACATCATGGGATTTGATACAAATAACCCTTGCGGTCATACAGATTGGCCGCCGCATGTTCATCTTCATATGGCGCGCCCATCAAGGGATGCACCAATCGGACATTATTACTTTGATAGCCAACTGCGAATTGGACATAACGATATGTACCGACGCGGGACCACACAACCATACGGAACGTTTGGACCGAATGAGCCCTGCCCCCATTTGGCACCCGACGGATCCCTTCTTTTTGATTTGATGATTACCAGAACAGGCGGATTGCACCTTACCAACGCCGATGGCCATGCCGCCCAGATTGAGGCTGTGGAAGATGGCTTCGATACGGGTGCCGCCCTCACCTGTAGAAATATCCATAGAGTGATCAAAATTGACCCCGAACCACCTCGGGGCCAAATTATTGTGTCCCGAGGCCACATCAAAACGACGTATCACTACGATGCAGATACTGGCCAATTCGAGAAACTCCATCACACCCATTCAGACATTCGTAAGGGTGAGGTCATCCTGTGAAACAGTGCTGGCGATGGTTCGGCCCTGACGATCAGGTGACGGTAGAAGATATGCTTCAGTCCGGCGTGCAGGGTGTGGTGACTGGCCTCTACAACAAAGCCGCAGGTCAGGTTTGGACGCGAAAAGATATTGCCACACATCAAGCGCACATAGCGCAGACCCGCGATGGAAAACCATCGGGTCTGCAATGGGAGGTGGTTGAAAGCCTGCCAGTGTCCGAAGCCATCAAAACGCGTAGTGGGCCCGTAGATGAACATATCGCCAACTACATCAGATCGATGGAAGCTTTGGGCGCCGCAGGGATCAAGACAATATGCTACAATTTCATGCCCCTATTGGATTGGACACGCACCGACATAGCAATGCCGTTAAACCATGGTGGCACCTGCATGAATTTCGATCTCATCGATTTTGCGGCATTTGATATCTATATCTTAAGACGGGTAGGCGCCCGGAAGGACTATCAAGCAGAGGTAGCCACGCAGGCGCAATCCCGATTTGAAATGATGTCGCCACTGCGCGAACAAGAGCTGAGCCGCACGATTTGCGCAGGTTTACCCGGTGCCGTATTTGGGTTTTCGCTGCCTCAGTTGCGCGAGCAAATTGCCACTTACGCAAACATTGATGCGACGCGACTACGTGAAAACTTGGCTGCCTTTCTCAAAGCAATCCTGCCAACCGCCGAGCGTTTGGGCCTCAAACTTGCCTGCCATCCGGATGATCCTCCGTGGCCTGTTCTTGGATTGCCCCGCATTGTTTCAACGCAGGCTGATCTGGAGTATCTTGTCTCTTGCGTAAAAAGCCCGGCAAATGGGCTGACCTATTGCTCCGGGTCCTTGGGTGCACGTGCAGACAATGATCTTGTGCAAATGGCGAAACAATTTGCCAACAACATCCACTTTGCGCATCTACGCAGTGTCAATCGCGCCTCAGATCATGTGCCGACCAGCTTCTTTGAAGACGCCCATCTAGAAGGCTCAACCGATATGATCGCGGTGTTGCGCGCCTTGCTCGACCATCACCCCCGGCCGGCTCATTTGCCATTGCGCCCGGATCACGGGCAGGACATTCTGTCTGATATTGGTACCAATTCTGCCCCCGGTTACCCACTTTGCGGTAGAATGAAGGGGCTCGCGGAGCTGCGGGGGGCTTTGAAAGCCCTTACCCATGTTCCAGCCACCTAGCGGATTGACGATATGATTGTTTTAGACACATTTTTGCAAGTCTTCGCCGCCACGATGCTTTTGCTGTTTGCAGTCAAGACAGTGCAAAAGGGCATCGAGGCTCAGGCATCCGTTGCGCTTCGCCGGGCCTTTTTAGGCCCCAAAAACCGGCTTAAATCCGCGGTGGCCGGGCTAGCCGCAGCGGTTGTTTTGCAAAGTTCGGCTGCAGTCGTGCTCTTGACCGTCAATTTTGTCGGCGCGGGTGGTTTGGGTTTTGTATCGGCCCTTGCCGCAGTTTTGGGCGCAGATTTCGGATCCGCATTAGTGGTGCTGATCCTGTCTTTCCGGGTCGATTGGCTCATGGGTCTTTGCCTCGCAACGGGAGGATGGCTTTACCTCAGGGCGCAAGGCCCAAGACCCCGGCAGATTGGCCAAGTGATTTTGGGGATTGGTCTGGTGTTGTTGTCGCTCAACATGCTGTCGCTGGCGTTTGAGCCTGTTCGCAGCAATACACACTGGCCTGCGATCATGACCTATCTGGCCAGCGATCTGTTTGTGGCCTTTCTGGTGGGAGCGATCTTGGCCTTTGCGATCCATTCAAGCGTTGCCGCCCTCCTGATGTGCGTGGCGCTTGCCGATATTGGCGCAATTCCTTTGCCGGTTGGAGTCGCGCTGACCCTTGGGGCAAACCTTGGAAGCAGCCTTATCCCTTTGTGGCTGACCAAAGGTGCTGCAAATGTGTCTCGTCGGGTCGTTGTGGCCAATGCGCTGTTACGGGGCAGCGCGGCAACGATCACGATACTGATTGCTTTGTTGCTGTGGCCGCATTTGCCGCTTCAAATCGGCAGCCCCGGCCAAACCCTTTTGTTTGTGCACATTTCGTTTAATGCGGCTCTTCTTTTTGCGCTACCCGGACTGCCGTACATCGGGAAGGTCATGCAGTTTGCAATGCCTGACCCGAACCGAGCTCCGGATGCGCTGGATCAATGGCAGATCGAGACCTGCCTCGTGCAAAACACGTCCGGAAATCCATCCTTGGCCCTCGCCAATATGCGCCGCGAAGTTTTGCGCATGGCCACATTCCTAAACGCAATGGCTAACCCTTCCCTTGCCCTTTATCGCGATCCCAACAGACAAGAACACGCGCGCATTCGACGGATGGACACGACCCTTCAGGCAGGCCTTGATCGGTTTCGCAGCTTTGCGTCAGATATTCCCACTGAAAAGCTATCCAAGGCAGAACGGCGCGAGTTGCGAGATCTTGTTGATATCGCAATCGATCTTACGGCGGCGGGACACATCATAGCCGATCGGTTAGTGAGCTTCGCGGAAACCGCCCAAACCGATGGCATTTCCTTTTCAAAAGATGGCTGGGCCGAGCTGGGCGACTTACACAAACGAGTACTGGAGAATATGGCGATGGCCTTTGGCGCAATTGCCGCGGATGACGCAGGTCTTGCCCGCACCGTTGTCCAAGCCAAGACAGACATTCGCAAACTCGAACGCAAAAGCCGCAAACAGCATTTCGGACGCTTGCGGGCGGGCGGCGCTGATAGCGTGATGAGCAGCGACCTACACCTTGAAACCCTGCGCGCGTTTAAAGAGCTCAACTCAAAGATTACGGAAACCGTCTATCCGATGTTATCGCGTGCCGGTCAGCTTGCGGAAACCCGCTTGGTTCCGGTGGCAAACGATTAAAGACAATGGATAAACTTCTTTTGCACCCAGACCGCCTTTTTCCAGCAGAGCCAACCGCCCGAGCGATCGCCCAACGATTGTTCGCGCACATCGGCGATTTGCCGTTGATTTGCCCCCACGGACACACAGATCCGGTTTGGTTTGCAACCAATGCGCCATTTACAGACCCGACAGAGCTGCTGGTATTGCCGGACCACTATGTGCGCCGAATGCTGGTATCGCATGGCATACAGGTTCTGGACATTACGACCCCAGCAGGAATTTTGGACAGTCGCGCGATCTGGCGGACCTTTGCCACTCACTACCACCTCTTTCATGGAACACCCACGCGGCTATGGCTGGATCATACGTTCTGTTCACTGTTTGGGATTGATTTCCGCCTCTCAAAAGAAACGGCGGATCGGTATTTTGATCATATCAGCGATTGCCTGCGCCAACCTGCCTTTCGCCCGCGAGCAATAGCCGAGCGTTTTGGAATCGAAGTCATAACAACGACCGAACCGCCTTGCGATCCATTGAGCCATCATGCCGACATTGCCGCGACAGATTGGAAAGTAAGGGTCACAACTGCTTACCGTCCTGATGTGGTAATTGACCCTGAAACCACCAGTTTTGTGACCAACCTTCAGGCTTTTGCAGAGTGCACGGGCGAGGACACGACAACTTGGTCTGGCTATCTCTCAGCGCATCGCAATCGGCGGACCTTTTTTGCCAAGCATGGGGCCACATCCACAGACCACGGCCACCCAACAGCCCAGACTTTGGACCTTGCGAGCGGTGAAGCGGAGGCCTTGTTTGATCGGGTAAAAGACGGAGACGCCAGCGCAGAGGACAGCGAGGCTTTTCGCGCGCAAATGCTCACCGAGATGGCCAGAATGAGCCTTGAGGACGGGCTCGTCATGCAACTTCATGTCGGCTCTTACCGCAATCATAACCCGTCTGTCTTCAACCGCTTTGGCGCAGACCAAGGGTTTGATATTCCGCGCCAGACATCCTTTGTTACGGCGCTGAAGCCCCTTCTGGACACTTATGGCAATGACCCACGCTTGTCGTTGATCCTCTTTACCTTGGATGAAACGACCTATGGTCGGGAGTTGGCACCCCTTGCCGGGGCGTACCCAAGTATCAAGCTGGGGCCAGCTTGGTGGTTTTTTGACAGCGCGGCGGGCATGATGCGCTATCGCGAGCTCATCACAGAAACTGCCGGGTTTTATAACACCGTTGGCTTTAACGACGATACGCGAGCGCTGCCTTCGATTGGCGCCCGCCACGATGTGGCGCGTCGGGTTGATTGCGCGTATCTGGCTGGGCTTGTGGCGCAGCATGTATTGACCGAAGACGACGCCAGCGAAATCGCCAAAGACTTGGCCTATGGATTGGCAAAAAGAGCATACAAGCTATGAATTTGACAAACGCTTCTTTGGCGGTGCTCCCTGTGCAAACCCCGGCCTATGATCGTAAAGGCGTGACCACTGGGATCGTCCATTTGGGTCTTGGGGCCTTTCACAGAGCGCATCAGGCGGTCTATGTGGACGACGTTCTGACGCAAGATCAATCTTGGGGCATCGTCGGTGCTTCATTACGTTCGGACGATGCAGCACGAGCATTGAACCCGCAAAATGGGCTGTATTCGGTGGTAACCAAATCCGCCAGCGGATCGCAATGCCGGGTGATCGGCAGCCTAAACCACGTTTTGTGCGCCGCCGATGATCCAGATGCCTTGATCAGCCAAATGGCAGATCCACAGGTGCGGATTGTATCGTTGACGATCACGGAAAAAGGATACTGCCGGAACGCATCTGGTGACGGGCTAGATCCAGACCACCCAGATATTCAGTACGATTTGCAAAACCCGAACCGACCCCGCAGCGCGTTGGGTTATATCACTGCGGCTTTGTCCAAACGCAAGCTTTCGGGGGCCGGCCCCTTCACTGTTCTGAGCTGCGATAACTTGCCAGACAATGGGGCAACCACACAGCGTGTTGTGCTGCAGTTGGCCCGCCTGATTGACAGTGGATTGGCCGATTGGATCAGAGATCATGTGACTTTTCCGGGCACAATGGTGGATCGGATCGTTCCCGCCACAACTGACGCTGATCGAGAAGACACCAAGACCCTTTTGGGAGTGGCAGATGCTTGGCCGATCGTCACAGAGCCATTTGGCCAATGGGTGATTGAAGATCACTTCTGCGCCGGGCGCCCTCAATTCGACCATCCAGACATCATTCTGACCCAAGATGTCCGTCCGTTTGAAACGATGAAACTTAGGCTTTTGAACGGCAGCCATTCCGCCCTCGCTTATCTTGGATTGCTGGCTGGGCACAAAACAGTTGCTCAAGCGATGGAAGACCCCGCTATCGCAGATTTTGTCGCCGCACTTATGCGCGATGAAATCGCACCCACCCTAAATGTACCGGCCAACATCAGACTAAAGGACTACCGTGCAGCGCTCGTTGCGCGTTTTAAGAACCCCGCTTTGCAACATGCTCTGATCCAGATCGCGATGGACGGATCGCAAAAGATCCCACAGCGCATTTTAAGCCCGATCCGGGATCGTATCTCTAAAGGGCATACCTTTGACCGGCTTGCACATGTAATCGCTGGCTGGTTGCGGTTTGTAGCTGCAAAAGAGGCCGGTGAGTATTGTTTTCCACTTCAAGACCCAATGGCCGATACCCTGCGCGCGCAACCTGTTGAAACGCTGATAAAGACTGAAAAGATCTTTGGTGAGCTGGCTTCGTCACCCACCTTCACACGCACCATCATGCAGGTATATCAAAATCAAGAGCCGCTTTCGCAGCGCTGAGAGCAATTATGTGTACACAACAACCTCCCACACTTTCGACGCCTGCCAAATCCAAAATACGCTAGAAGAGCCCCTGCAACAGCCCTTCAAGTGTCCAATCCATATTTCTTGATCTTGTTGAAAAGGGTGCGTGTCGACATTCCAAGCTCTTTGGCAGCCTCTGCGCGCCGCCAACCGTGTTGTGCAAGAGCATGTGCAACCCAATCTCGCTCAGACCGCGGCATGAGCATTTGCTCGGGCTCGGCTTCGGGAACGTGCTGCTGCGCTGAGCCGTTCATCGGCACGGGCAAATCCAGATCCCTGCGGTTGATGGTGTGGCGATTGGATCTGCGCAAGGCGCGTGTAAGGACGTTTTGAAGCTCGCGGACATTGCCGGGCCATGCATAGTCCATCAAAATTTTAAGTGCAGAGTTGGATATCCCAACATCTCCATTCCCAGTCAGCTGAGCCACAATTGAATCCGCCAGTTCGGGCAGATCTTCGATATGGTCGCGCAGCGCGGGGATGTGAATCTCTTGGACAGCTAAACGGTAGTACAGGTCCCTACGGAACGTATTTGCGTCTAACATCTCTTGCAGACGTGGACTCGCCGTCGAAACAATGCGGGCCGAAATTGAGCGCGACTCGATATCACCAAGGCGTTGCACGGTGCCATCCTCAGCGAAGCGAAGGATTTGCCCTTGATGCTCGGGACTAAGGCCATCCACGGCATCGAAAATGACAGTTCCGCGCGCCGCCGCTTCAAGCGCTCCCCTGCTCCGCGCCACACCGCCCTTGGACGCGCCTGCCGCAACACCCATCAACTGAACACGCCCCGTTTCCAGTTCCAAACCTGGGCAATCAATCACAGACAATGTTTGGCGTTTTCGGTTGGACAGTTGGTGCAACAGCCGCGCGACTTTGGTCTTGCCGGTTCCTGTTTCTCCCAACACAAGCACGGGCGTCTCTTCATCCGCAAATTCTAAAATGTCACGGTTCAAAGATTGGATCTGGGCCGAGGAGCCCGTCAGGCGCGTGCTATAGTCTTGCCGTTCTTGAACGTTGGTTGAAAGCTGGGAAATCATCCGAAAGCCGCTGGCCACATCTTCCAACGTTTGCTCGATCGGTAGACGGTCCAAAGACGATCCAGAAATATAGCCTTGTACTTTTGAACTGCGCCAAACGGCCAGAGCGTCTTCTGGCGAAATGATCGGACCACCGGCACAGAGTGTCGGCATGGTTGCAGGCAATCCATCCAAAACCTGATCGATGAACTGCGCCGCGGAAGCCACATTCAATTCGCTGTCCACGCCCGTAGGGCCACTTGTGAAACCCATATTCACGCATACTGTCGTTGCACCCGCATCATACATCCGGCGCGCTTGGTCATTTTCGGCAACGTATACCAAAGCCTCCAAACCTGCCGCACGCGCATGTTCAACCAGCGCAACCTCGCGATCATATCCAATTCCCTCAGATTCGATCAGTTTGCGAATGCGACCGCCAACCAAAGCGTTGGATGGAAAGTTACACACGCCTTTAAACCCAAGATCCCGGGTGCGTTTGACAACCGCATCTAAATCAAGGGTTGGGTCAGCCACACTAAGGCCCGCAAAAAGCGGCGCCTGAACACGCCCCAATATCTCACGTTCCGCAAACTCAAAGACCCAATCGTTCGCGTTACGGATTGGCAGGAAACAGGCCAGCGAAGTCGCGCCTTGCACCCGAAACCGTCCGGCATTCAGAACCAGAAGATAATCCGCCTTTGCCCGATCCGCGACCTGAGCAGTCATCCCGGAGCCAACAACAGCACCAAACAAAAAGCGGTTCTTTTCCGCGGTCATCGCGCGTCTTCCTCAAAACGTACGAAACCGTCACAATCCACACTGCCAAGGCCGATCACGTCATCATGCCAAAGCGAGGTGTAAAGCCGAACACTGGCCTGTGAATCGTTGCGCCTAATGCGATCAATGATTGACGCGAGGGCTCTGCGGATCATGTCTGTCCCGGCGGCATCAAACTCCAACAAAATGCCGGGGTGTAGGACGAGATCTTTCACGCCGGCGCTAAGCGCCAATTTAGCGTGATCAGGTGTGAGCACGAATCCAAGCGCCATGAGCCCGTTCTCTTTTGCCTTCGCCAAGTAGGCATATTCCGTCGCGGGAGACGCTGGAATTGTCGACATCTGCTGCTGAGTTGGACCTTCGAGCAAGATAGAGGATGGCCAATTCACCACCCCCTTATACCCCGCCTCTTTAAGCGCCCTAAAATAGGCATCGTTTGATCCGAAAGGATCGGCCGCAATCGCGGCCGCCCAGTGCCCGTATCCTTTCGCCTGCATCACTGTACGGTTTTGATCCATCCGCGGCAGCAGAAAAGCGGCATCGGCAAGGCGGGTCGAAAGCCCGAAAAGGCTTGGGCAATAGATGTGCTCGGTCTTCAAGTAGGGGGCCGGTCGAATTGTGCCGATCGTCATATTCGTCATCTCTTGAGAGTAGCAAAAAACAGCAAAAATCAGAAGCGCTTGCTTATATTTGCACCCCTCTTCTTTTTGTGAATCCCTAAATCACTGTTATTTAACACTTATTTGATCAAGCCTGCGCGCCCAAGACGTTAGAAACACACCTCGAATCGTTCAATAGTGAGCGGTGGGAGGGCCAATGACCCTATTTTTTGTCGTGACCCTAAATGGGCTTACGCTTGCTGCGCTCTACTTTCTGGCGGCAAGCGGCTTCAGTTTGATCTTTGGTTTGATGCGAACCGTCAACATGGCGCATGGCGCGCTTTTGTTGCTAGGTGGCTACATTGGCTGGAGCGTGGCCGACGCAACAGGCCTTTGGGCATTGGGCGTGTTTGCGGGAGGACTCGGAGCCGCTTTCGCAGGAGCCTTGGTTCAAATCGGTGTTTTGGGATGGATGCAGGGCGATGAATTACGCCAGACCCTCGCATCAATTGCGATATCCATCATCCTTGCTGATCTAATGCTCTGGATCTGGGGCGGCACTACGTATCAAGTCAGAACACCCGATTGGCTTTCAGGAGGCATGCGCATTGAGATCTTGGGTATCGGATACGCAAAGGTCCGCCTTTACCTGATGGCATTTGCTTTGGTGGTTGGGGTCGCGCTTTGGCTTTTCATTCAAAAGACGCGCATCGGAGCCGTCATTCGGGCGGGCGTTGACGATCAAGATATGCTTCGCGCTTTGGGATATCCGATCAATCGCATCTTTGTGCTTGTCTTTGCGATGGGCGGCATGCTGGCCGGAATGGCTGGGGTTATTGCAGGGTCGGCGCTGTCGATCGCGCCGGGCACGGATTTGCAGTTCTTATTGTCATCTCTCGTCGTGGTCATCGTTGGGGGCATGGGCTCTGTCGGCGGGGCCGCGTTAGGTGCGCTTTTGATCGGATTGGCAGAGCAGTACGGCCTTGCCTATGCTCCGACCTATGCTGCGGTTGTGACCTTTGTGATCATGGTCGTTGTGCTTGCGGTGCGCCCGCAAGGATTGCTGGGACAGGCTGAAGCATGAGGTATCTCATTGTTCTGATCCCGGCATTGCTTTTACCATTCGTTCTGACGGATTTTTGGCTGGCCCAGGTCCTGACACGCTCTTTGATCCTTGGGATAATTGCGCTGAGCCTTAGTTTTTTGGCCACATACCTTGGAGTGGTCTCCTTCGCACAAGCCTCGCTGGCCGGGGTTGCCGGGTACGCTATTGCGTATTTCGGCCCTAATACTGTGGGAATTGGTGTCCCATTGCCGTTCATCGTCAAACTGCCCTTGGCATTGCTTCTGGCAATGATTGCGGGGGCATTGATTGGGTTCGTGGCACGTCGGTCACGTGGCATTTATGCAATTATGATCACTTTGGCGATTGGCGTGGCGTTCTTCTATTTCACGCGTCAAAACTACGTCCTGTTCAACGGTTTCACGGGGTTTTCGGGTGTGCTTCCGCCAGCATTAGGCGATAGAAGTTGGGGGGACCCTCGTCCGCTTTATTATCTGTCGCTTGGTGTAGCGATCATCTGTGTGGCTATGGTGCAGGGCTTTGTTCGCTCTCCTTTGGGCCTTGCGGTACAGGCTGTGCGCGATGCGCCGGGTCGGCTTCTTGCGCTCGGGATTCCAACCACATTCCCCATCATCGCAGCCTTCGCCTTTTCCGGGTTGATTGCTGGGAGCGGCGGGATCTTGAACGCTTGGTTTCAAGAGCGTGTGTCAAGCTTCTCCGTCGGGTTCGGCCCCATCATCGATATTCTCATCATCAGCGTGATTGGGGGCCTGCGCCATCCAACCGGCGCGTTTGTGGGTGCGATCGTCTACGTCATACTCGATATTTTTGCGATCGACCTAATCGATCGAGACAGATTCAACCTTTTGATCGGGATCGTCCTTCTGGCGATTGTAGTCGCGGCACCTAATGGGCTGCAGCAGCTGGCGATCGATTGGGTTGGAGCGCTGCGAAAACGCGCAGCGAAAACACCAGCTAACTAAGGTTTTCAGGGAGGAAACTATGAAAAATCTCAAAATTGCGGTCTCTGCACTCGCGCTTAGCGCAGCGGCAGTTCCTGCCTCGGCAGACGACATCAAGATCGGGGTCATCTCAATTCTCGAAGGCGCATTCGCCGCCCTTGGCCAAGATGGCATTCGGGGCGTTGAAATGGCCATTGCTGACGCCGGTGGGTCGGTTGCCGGCAAGGATGTCGAGCTGATTGTGGTTTCATCCGATGCAAGCCCAGACAGTGCTGTTGCCGCCGCGCGCCGCCTGATCGAACAAGACGGCGTTCAAGTTATCGTGGGACCGCTGTCCGGTTCCGAAGGTTTGGCCCTGCGCGACCTGTCCCGGTCATACCCAGAAGTAACAATCATTAACGGGTCTTCTGGCGCGCAAGACACCACCTTGCGCGATCCGTCTGAGAATTTCTATCGGTTCGGCGGGGATGGCGCACAGTGGATGGCCGGTGTTGGCACATATGCCCATGACACTTTGGGCTATGAGAAGGTTGCGATTGTCGCGGAAGACTATTCCTTCCCCTACACGCAGGTTCTGGGTTTTATGTCTGAATTCTGCGCCGCCGGTGGTACAGTGCCCGAAAAGTTTTGGACACCGATTGGGAACGCGGATTACTCGTCAGTTGTGTATTCGATCCCTCAGGATGTGGACGCAATTTTTGTGGCGCTTGGCGGCTCTGACGCGGTCAGCTTCCTGACGCAATACCAGCAAGCTGGGTTCAACACGCCCATCATTGGTGGATCGATCACCATCGACCAAACAGTTCTGTCCAGCGATGCCTCGTTCCGCGACATGTTGCTTGGCGCACCAGCAGGTACGCCCACGGTTTCAGACTTTGACAGCCCAGAATGGACAGCCTTCTCTGCCGCCTACGCCGAAGCCTATCCAGACGGGCTTGGCGCACCATCTATCTTTGCGCACCACTACTACATGGGTGGTCACGCGGCGATGTTGGCTCTTGAGGAGGTCGGAGGCGATCTGTCTGACGGCGGTGCTGCGTTCCGGGCGGTTCTGGATGATCTGGAATTCGTTCAACCAACCGGCGGGATCATGCGCTTGGACGAAAACCGAAACGGCATTGTCGATAACTTCGTGATCGAAGTTTTCGAGCGCGAAGATGGGTCCCTTGGGACGCGCGCGATTGAGGTTGTCAAAGACGTCAACCAAACGCTTGGCCAAGATCTTGAAACCTTCTTGGCTGCGGGTCCGGTAAGCCGGGACAACCCATCTTGCCCGTAAGCCCTGTGCCAAAAACAACCGCCAATGCCCTGGAAACCCAGGGCATTGGCAAACGCTTTGGCGGCTTTTGGGCCGTCAAAGACGTGACTTTCTCGGTGCGTCCCGGTGAGCGTAGGGCCATTCTTGGGCCAAACGGCGCAGGAAAAACGAGCCTTTTCAATATTTTAACTGGAGACTACGCGGCATCCAGCGGCAGCATCCGGCTGTTTGGCGAAGATGTAACGAAGTCATCAGTTCCAAAGCGTATCAAAAACGGCCTGCGCCGCACGTATCAGCATGCCTATCTTTTTGACGGCCTGTCCGTCCACGACACCCTTTTTCTTGCTGTGGCAGGATTGCGCGGGGGCTGGCGCCAGATCTTACCCGTACGCAAAAGCGACCCACGGCGCATCGAAGCCGAACGCCTTGCTGAAGTATGCGGAATACCCGAATTCCTGGATCGCATGGTCTCAGACCTGAGCCACGGCCAAAGGCGCCAGTTGGAAATCGGCATCGCCTTGGCCGAGGACCCTAAAGTCTTGCTTTTGGATGAACCCGCAGCGGGCCTCTCCCCGGCGGAACGGCCCCAGCTCAGCAATCTGCTCTTATCGCTGCCAACAGATGTGACCGTTATCTTAATAGAACACGACATGGACATTGCATTCCGCACATCAGAAAGCGTCACCGTTTTATTCAACGGGCAGCTTATGGCAGAAGGCACGCCGGACGAGGTCATGGCGAATAAAGACGTCCACGAAATCTACGTGGGAGGGACACATAGTGAGTGATCCCGTCCTACAGCTGCAAAACATCAACCTGCACTATGGCTCCAGCCACGTCTTGCATGACGTTTCGCTTGAACTGGGCACGCGCCCACTTGGCATTCTGGGGCGCAATGGTGTGGGTAAAACCAGCATCTGCAACGCTATTTTCGGGCTTGCGCAAATCACCTCGGGCAAGATCATCCTCAACGGTCAAGATCTTACCGGATTGGCCCCTGAAAAGCGGGCTCAGGCCGGGCTTGGTTACGTGCCGCAAGGCCGCCGCGTTTTTCGCTCCCTTACGGTCGAAGAACATCTGCGTATCCTTGAGAAGAAGGGCTCCGCATGGATGATTGACCGCGTTTACGAGAGCTTCCCGCGTCTTAAAGAACGGCGGCGCAATCTGGGCGACCGGCTGTCTGGGGGGGAACAGCAAATGCTTGCGATTGCACGTGCGTTGCTGCTCAATCCCAAAGTTCTGGTTCTGGATGAACCGACGGAAGGGTTGGCTCCTGCGATTGTTCAAGACGTGGTTGATCTAATCAAACTGGTGGTAAGCGAGGGAACCTCGGTCTTTTTGGTCGAACAAAATCTCCATGCCGCGTTGTCAGCCGTGGACGATGTTGCTCTGATTGTGGGCGGCGAAGTCATCGAGCGCGTAACCGCGCAAACGCTTAAGCGCGATCCAGAGATGCAAAAGAAACATCTAGGCCTCGAAGCATCAGGACATTGAAAGGAAGGGTTTACCAATGAAAAAGGCGTATATTGTCGGTACGGCTGATACCAAGGGGCCCGAACTGGTTTTCGTGCGGGACTT
>CALKJA010000005.1 GCA_937995865.1 uncultured Paracoccaceae bacterium
AAGCAAGTTGCGATTGACGAAGACAGCTTCTTCGAAGGGCACTTGCACATGGTTCTCTGTGGTCTTGGACTGAAGCGCTAGCATCGGCAAGGGGCCAAGGCTTTTGCAAAAGCCTTAAAACCCTTTTCAAGGGTTTTGCCCGTTTCGGGAGTTGCCGGAGCCCCGCAAATGCAGGGCTCCGGCGTTGGTATCAAGCGGCAAACAGATCCAGTTCCATCACTTTGACCCAAGCCTTTACAAAATCCGCCTCAAAGCGGGCTGCGGCGTCCGCTCCGGCATAGACTTCAGCGATGGCGCGAAGTTGGCTGTGGTGCCCAAAGATCAGGTCCGCGCGTGTGGCCGTCCAACGCACCTCATCCGTGCCGCGTGCAACGCCTTCGTAGATGCCATTCTTAGCCGGGCGCCACTCTGTGCTCATATCAAGCAAGTTCACAAAGAAGTCTTGGGTCAATGCGCCCTTGCGATCTGTGAAGACACCATAGTCTGTGTCATCCCAGTTGCCGCCGATGACGCGCAAACCGCCCACAAGCACCGACATCTCAGGCGCGCTCAACGTCATAAGCTGCGCTTTGTCGACCAAGAGCTCTTCGTCCTTGAGCGTGCGTGCGCCTTGCTTGTAGTTGCGGAAGCCGTCCGCCTTGGGCTCGATCACGTCAAAGCTTTCGGCATCTGTCAGTTCGGCTGTTGCATCCGCGCGGCCGGGGGTGAAGGGAACCTCAATGTCGGAACCTGCGGCTTTCGCGGCCATTTCGATACCAACATTGCCTGCCAGCACGATCAGATCCGCCAGCGAAACGGGCTTGGCGAAGCCGTCTTTGATGCCGCTTAGCGTTTCAAGCACGCTGGCAAGCTGCTTAGGCTCATTCGCCTCCCAACCGTTCTGAGGGGCAAGCCGGATGCGTGCGCCATTGGCCCCGCCGCGTTTGTCAGAGTTGCGGTAAGTTGACGCTGACGCCCACGCCGTGCGGACCATCTGCGCTTGGCTCAGACCGCTTTGTGCAATCAGCCGCTTGAGCGCGGTGATATCCGCGCTGTCGATAAGATCATGATCCACAGCAGGGATCGGATCCTGCCAAATCAGATCTTCCGCAGGCACGTCTGCACCCAGATAAAGCGCCTTTGGCCCCATATCCCGGTGGCACAGCTTGAACCATGCACGGGCAAACGCATCGGCGAACTTCTCGGGATTTTTATGGAATTCGCGCGAGATCTCAAGATAGGCAGGGTCCGTACGCAGCGCCATATCGGCGGTGGTCATCATCGGCAGGTGCGATTTTGTTGGGTCATGTGCATCTGCCACCATATGTTCTGCGGCGATGTCCACAGGCTGCCACTGGTTTGCGCCAGCTGGGGATTTGGTCAGCTCCCAGTCATAGCCAAGCAGCAAATCAAAATAGGCCATGTCCCACGTGGTTGGCGTGTTGGTCCATGCGCCTTCAATGCCTGAGGTGACAGTGTCATAACCTTTGCCGGTGCCATTGCCGTTTTTCCAGCCAAAGCCCTGAGCTTCGATGGGCCCACCTTCAGGCTCTGCACCCAAAAGCGATGCGTCACCGTTGCCGTGGGCTTTGCCAAAGGTATGACCGCCCGCAACAAGTGCCACAGTTTCCTCGTCATTCATCGCCATACGCGCAAACGTATCGCGGATATCAAATGCGGAAAGCGAGGGTTCCGGGTTCCCGTCAGGGCCCTCTGGGTTCACATAGATCAGACCCATCTGAACGGCCGCCAGCGGATCTTCAAGCTCGCGCTCACCGGTATAGCGGGAATTCTCACCGCCCGATTCCTCAAGCCAGATCTTTTCTGCGCCCCAATAGACATCTTCCTCGGGCTCAAACACGTCTACGCGACCGCCGCCAAACCCAAAGGTTTTGAAGCCCATCGATTCCAAGGCCACATTGCCGGTCAGGATCATCAGATCTGCCCAGCTGATCGCGGCACCGTATTTCTGTTTAATCGGCCACAGGAGGCGGCGCGCTTTGTCCAGATTGCCATTGTCGGGCCAGGAATTGAGCGGAGCAAAGCGCTGCTGGCCTGCGCCCGCACCGCCGCGCCCGTCAGATGTCCGGTATGTCCCGGCAGAGTGCCACGCCATGCGGATGAAGAACGGGCCATAATGGCCGTAATCCGCAGGCCACCAATCCTGACTGTCGGTCATCAGCGCCGTCAGATCGGCTTTGATCGCATCAAGATCGAGCCCTTTGAACGCGTCTGCATAATCAAACGCTTCGCCCATTGGATCTGTCGCCGGGGCAAACTGATGCAGCATCTTAAGGTTCAGGTTCTCAGGCCACCAATCGCGGTTCGTGCGGGTTGCAAAGGAGGTATGGGCTACCGGGCATTTTCCGGCGTCGAGATCGCTTCCGTCCATCATGGGGGCTTCCTGTCTTGCTGTTTCGGCCGGGTCAAAATACCCGGATTCGGGCACAGGGTAGGGGGTATTTGAAATAGAGAGAAGTTGCATTTTTTCATCGTCACGATAAGGAATAGTTATGGATAATCTCTCTCTCCGACAGCTCCGGTATTTCGCGGCCCTTGCGCGTGAAACCCATTTCGGGCGGGCCGCAGCGGCCTGTAATATCTCGCAGCCCGCGCTTTCTGTGCAGATCAAAGATCTTGAAGCCGAGCTGGGTCAGCAATTGTTCGAGCGCGCGCACAGGGAGGTACGGCTTACCCCCTTTGCCGAGGCGCTGTTGCCGCGTGTTCAGGACATTTTGCGGGCAGTGGGGGAGTTGGGCGATATGGCACGCGCAAGCGGAGCCGGCCGGATTGCCCGGCTCAGGTTGGGGATTATTCCAACCATTGCGCCCTATATGCTGCCCGGGCTGGTGCATGCGCTGGGCCAAAGCCAACCTGGCATCGATCTTCAAGTGCGTGAGACGATGACCGAAACGCTTTTGGCAGCGTTGAGCGCGGGTCAACTGGATGCAGCCCTTTTGGCGTTGCCTGTGTCAGAGCCTGCGCTGGAAGAGGTTGAACTCTTTACAGAGCCTTTTGTGCTGGTGCGCCCTGAGGCTGAGGCGGGCACGCCAGTGCCTAGCGCCCAAGACCTAAGCGCGATGCGGCTTTTGCTTTTGGAGGAAGGGCATTGTTTTCGGGATCAGGCTTTGTCCTTTTGCGATCTTCCCACGATGCGGCCACGTGCCGGGTTTGACGGATCGTCGCTCACAACACTTGTGCAGATGGTCGCGGCGGGGATGGGGGTCACGCTTTTGCCCGCAATGGCGGTTGAAACTGAGTGCCGGGGCACAACGCTTGATACCGCGCATTTTCCCGCTCCGGGGCCTGAGCGGCGTGTTGGGCTGGTATGGCGGCGGTCCTCACCATTGGCTGCAGGGCTTCGTGCGGTGACCGAGGAACTGCGCGCAGGGGCGTTTGGCGCAGCGGCGCGTTAGGCTAGGCTGAGGTCCAATTGGCCTTAGCCGCTTTGCGCCAACCTTGCGGCTCCCGCAGCCGCTTCGGCGTAAAGTGGGCGCTCCATTTTAACGCCCAGATGCGCGGCGCGGATAGCGGTCCACACATCGTTTTGCGCGCCACCGCCAGCGGTAAAGACCGCGCTGGGCGTACACCCACCGCGCGCGGCAATCTCCGCATAGCACTGCGCCTCGATCCGGGCGATACTGTCCAAAAGCCCATGCAAATAAGCGGTGTCATCAGCGGGGCGCGGTGTCATGCGGGGGGGCAGGTCTGGATCGTTTATGGGAAAGCGCTCACCGGCTTGGAGCAGGGGGTAGTAATCAAGCTGCGTCTGCTGGTTAGGGTCAATTTGGGCGGAAAGGGCCGCAAGCTCGGCGTCGCTGAAAACGGATTTAAGCACCGCGCCGCCGGTATTGGACGCCCCACCCACCAACCAGAAATCGCCAAGCCGATGGGAATAAAGCCCGATGCTCGGATCATCGATCCGCGCAGGAGAGAGCAGCTTGATCGCCAGAGTGGACCCAAGCGATGTAACAGCCACGCCCTCACGGATTGGTGCACAGGCCAGAAAGGCGGCAATGCTATCTGTTGTGCCCGCATGGATTTGTGCTGTGGGCGCAAAGCCGAATGTTGATGCGGCTTCTGCGCTGAGGGGACCAATTGCGACGCCGGGCGCATGGACTTTGGGTAGGATCGCTGGATCGATGACCTGATCGATCCAATCGGGCCAGCGTTCTGTTTCGGGGTCAAAACCGGTCTTAAGCGCGTTGTTGAAATCCGAATGCCCGCCTTGCCCCATAAGACACGCGGCGATGAAATCCGCCTGATGCAGCAAATAAGTGGGTGGGGCCGTAGCAGTCCCGACCAACCGCAGCGCGCGGGCCAAGGCAGAGTTGGACCCACAGGTGATATGATTGGGCGCCGCATGGGGGGCAATCTTTGCGGCCTCGGCCTCGAAGCCTTTGGAATTATACATCAATGCCGGGCTAACAGGTGTGAGCGCTGAATCGGTCAACACCATCGATCCAGAGGTCCCATCCACGGCGATGCGGGCAATATCCTGCATTTCATGGCCCGCTGCCCGCAAAGAGACTGCTTGTTCGTGCAAACAAGCGGCAACGGCAGTCCACCACAGCGTGGCGTCAATGTTTTGGCTTTGCTGGACGGGATGGGCGGCGCGGGCCGTAGCGACCAGTGTATCGCCCTCCAGCACCGCGCTGCGCACGCCCGACGTCCCGATATCGATGCCAAGGCATAACATCAGCGGCGCTCGGCCAGCGCTTGCCGGTATTTTTCAGCGTCCCAGTTCAACAGTTCCGCTTCCGCCTCGGGGCCGATCGGATCGACGCTCCACTCTGCGGGCAGCCGCGCCAACAGATCAGACAAGCAGCGCAACATCGCACACTGGGAAGAGGTCGCGCCGTCACGGATCAACACACCTTGACCGCGCTGTAAAATCGCGGGCGGTAAGGTGCTTGCATCTTTCTCAGGCAGCGCCGGGCCAAGAAAGACCACGTGATCCGGGTAATAGGTGCCACTCACGGCCAGCTCAGCCGCCACCGCGTCTTGTGCAAGCCATCCATAGTCTGACCATGTGAACCCTTCTGCAGGCGCGTCAGGGGGGGTGCTTTTGGCCGTTTCCCGTGCGGGCATCGACAGCCGAGTCTCAACCTCGCGGATCAATGCATCCACCGCATCAACCGTTGCACCGCAGCAGATCAGCCCGTGATTTTGAAGAACGATCACTTGAGTTTCTGGTTTGATCCGCGACAGGATCTCGCGGGTTAACGGCAAGCCCGGTTTGGCATAAGGCACACGCACAAACGGCAAGCCCTCAAGCTTGCGATCAAGGATCAAGCGGCCCTCGGGGCTGATCGCGTGGGTGAGCGTTGCGACAGAATGGGTATGGGCCACAACAGCCCAATCAAGAGCGGCGTGAAAGGTTGTTTCAATGGATGGGCGCAAGGTCACAGAGGGATCAAGCCCTGTGGTTTTGCAACTGCCGTCCCCAGCTTCTTCACGGGCTTCCGCAACGGCCGCGTCGCGGTCGACGGCCACAAAGATATTGGTCGTGTCGGCATCGGCCAGCTCAGTGCCCGAGGCTTTGATCCACATCACCCCGCCTGATTTGATTGAGGTGTTTCCTCCCGGCCCCTGCACCTGCAGCGGGTCTTGGCCAAGACGCGCGGAAAGGGCGCGGAAAGCGGGGGTCAAAAGCTCGGTGTGGGTGCTCATCTGAGATCTTTCATTCGGAATGTCGGAGGGCGGCAGGACTGCGCCGCAACCAGCCGGGCCAGCGTTGCGTCACCTTCGCCTTGGGCAAAAGCATCGGCATAAAGGCCACCTTGGATTAGCAAACTGTCCCAGCCTGCGGTTTGCGCGCCGGCTATGTCATGCTCAAGGCTATCGCCAACCATTAGATAGCGTGCGATTTGCGGGGGCAGCTCCATCGCGACCTCAATGGACCGGAAGATCGGCACATGCGGCTTGCCATAAAAAACGACGCGACCACCCATTTCTTGATACGCAAACGCCAGCGCGCCGGGTGAAATCACCAGCCCGCCGCCCGCGCGCGGGCTTTTGCGATCTGGATTGGAGCAATAGATTGGCAAACCACGGGCCATCCACCGCGCCAGCGCAGCCGCGAAGCCGGGCATCTCAGAGCCATCGGGCAACCCCATAAGCAGGATCGCTTCCGCGTCCTCTTCGGCGGTAATGGTGATGGGCAGCCCGTCCGCCCAAGCAGCGGCGTCACCCGGTGCACGCTCGATCGGGTGAAACGCGCGCGCGGAAATGGCCCCGCGCGCGATGTCGAGCCAAAGCGCTTCGCCGCTTGTCATCACATGCGTAAAGGCGCTCATGTCAAATCCAACGCCCGCGATACGCTGAGCATTCGGGGCCGCGCGCTTGCCGGAGTTGGACAGAATACCCAAACGCTTACCCGCGGCGCCCAAGCCAGATATGGTTTGTACCGCATCGGGATAGGCGGACGTTCCATCATGCAGAACGCCCCATTGGTCAAAGACGATCACGTCATACTTGGCTGCGACGTCTTTGATCGAGTGGATGACCTGCGTCACGGTTTAGTATTCTGCCATGTCTTTCGGGTTGGTGAGCCCGGCAAGATACTCATCCGCTTCTTCTTGGGTCATACCCGGCGCGGCCTTGTCGGCCATGCCTGCAGGCATATCGCCAAAGTAGAATTTGAGACCGGGGATGTTCTGGCGGCGGTTGCGCAGCGGCATGCCTTCATAGGGGAACACGTCCGAGCGCGCATTCGCGGCCTCGTCATGGCAGGGCAGGACGTAATCCGCACGTTTGTCGATTTCTTCGACAGATTTCCAACCTTCGTAGGAATTCACAAAGCGGGCAGGCACCCAGTGGCGCCACATCTCAGCCGGGTTTGGCTCAAGATTGCGTTCCACAAAGATCGCGTCCCCTGCAACCACAATATCGCCGGCGCTTGTGGCAACGGTCACGCACATATGGCCAACAGAGTGACCGGGCGTGTGGAACATTGTGATGCCGGGAAGCACTTCGCACTCATCTTCGACAGCCTCAAACACGCAACCCTGATAGGCCTGTTCGATCCCAAGGATACCGCATTCATATGTGCGATAATACAGGGGCAGGGGGTTATAGGCCATTTCAATCTCGGCCTTGGGCGCGATGTAGCGGGCATTCTTGAATTTCTTCATGTTCTGCACGTGGTCCCAGTGCAGGTGGGTAAAGACAATCGCATCAATCTCATCGGGATGAACGCCAAGCTTTTGCTCCAGATGCTCGTGTACCTCAAGACAGCCGCGCTTATCGCATTTATGGTGGTATTTGGTGGCGCGTTCTTCGTCAGGCAGGCCGGTATCGATAAGGATCTTGTGTGTGCCAGTGTCGACATAGTGGCAATACACTGGGTTCCAATACTTCTTGCCCGCTGGGCCTTTCCAGAAGATGTAAGTGCCAAGGTCAGCTTCGAGCCAGCCTGTATTGATCGGGTAAATCTTCGTCTCGGCAACGCCCATTGCAAGAACTCCTCATCGCGATTCCATTTTGTATACAAAAATACAAATATGTGTGCATTGGCAAGATGCAAAAGTGATGTTGAGTGAGTTAGTTCGCGCGCAGCGTCTGCAAAAAGCTCTCAGTCATGTGGCTGCGCATCCCTTTGGATGCAGCCGCCGAATCCTGTGAAAAGATATCATCTATCAGCTCCTGGTGGCTTTGCGCGGACGCGACCAGATCTTCGGATGTCTGAAATTTCTTGGCGCGGAACGGGCCGGTGCGCCTGCGGAACTCCACAGCAATTTCTGCCATATAGGGATTGCCCGTTGCCGCATAGATCGCCATGTGGAACGCCTCGTTTGCGCGCAAGTACGCGGCGCGATCACCGGCCTTTGCTGCGGCAATGCAAATTGCTTGTGCGGTTTCAATATCTGTACGCGTCAGCAGCGTAAGTCTTTGAGAAACAATGCGTGCACAGGCTGCTTCGATCTCGTGCATCGCCTCGAATATTTGGGCAAGCTCTTCGCGAGAGTACTCAGCAACGAAGACACCGCGGCGCTCACCTTCGACCAAAATACCTTGTGCCGTCAGGCGGGTCAGAGCTTCCCGAACGGGGGTTCGCGAGGCATCAAACCGCGCGGCCAGCCCTGCTTCGTCCAGTCGGACACCGGGGGCAATCTCGCCGGCTGCGATTTCGTCGCGCAGCGCGGCTTCGATCCGCTTGGTGGCTGATGTCTTTGTGCGTTCCGCCATTTTCGACTCCGTTATAGTGTGTGGAACCTAGCATAACTTTGTGTGCAGGGCAAATTTGTATATTTACATTTAACTTTGTATGCAAAATAGTCTGCACGTGTAAGCGGAGGGATTCGATGCCAGAGATTGAGCTAAGGGGACTGGTCAAGCGCTACGGAGCCGTTGAGGTCCTGCACGAGATTGACCTTTCGATGGCCGATAACGAGTTCACTGTTCTTGTGGGCCCGTCTGGCTGCGGCAAGTCCACAACCCTGCGCATGATCGCGGGATTGGAAAGTGTTTCGGGCGGTGAGATCTACGTTGACGGCGAGCCCGTCAGCCACCTTGAACCCAAAGATCGCGGCCTCGCGATGGTGTTTCAGGATTACGCGCTTTACCCGCATATGAACGTTGCCCAAAACATCTCGTTCGCGCTGCGTCTGCAAAAGGTTTCGAAATCCGAGATTGACGCGAAGGTGCGCGAAGTCGCGGAGCTTGTTGGGCTGACAGATTTTCTGGGTCGCAAGCCCGGTGCGCTATCCGGCGGGCAACGGCAGCGGGTCGCGATGGCGCGGGCGTTGGCCAAGGATAGTGGTATTTTCCTGTTTGATGAGCCGCTCTCAAATCTGGATGCCAAGTTGCGCGGTCAAATGCGTGCCGAGCTGGCCGTGATGAGCCAACGCGTTAAGAAGAACATGATTTACGTGACCCATGATCAGGTTGAAGCAATGACTTTGGCTGATCGGATTGTTGTTATGAATGGCGGCTATATCCAGCAACAGGGCAAGCCCGAAGAGCTATTCAAGCGACCAGCCAACAAGTTCGTCGCAGGCTTTCTTGGCATGCCGCC
>CALKJA010000006.1 GCA_937995865.1 uncultured Paracoccaceae bacterium
CTTTGGAATCTGTGATTAAGGCGTCTTACCCGGTCTGGGATGAGCCCGCAATGTTAGGCAATTGCCCTAAAAGGGGCACGCATTGCTGAGCGGTGACGCAGCAGAATGCCCCCCGCGTCATGCGATTGAGGATTGAGGCGATTGTTTGGTCTTGGTCTTCGCGCCGGAAAGATAAATGCCGGTTTTGCAGGCCGTGCACAGGCGTGAGGTGCGCGGTTTGGATCCTTGGCGAGGGCGGATCAAGATTTTCCTTCGAGTTGCTTTATTTTGTCACGCAAACGCTTGATCGTGATGTTGGCGTTTCTCAGCCGGCGATTGTGGAAGTTACGCGAAATTTGAATGGTGGCTCTTGGCTCAATCGCTGTCGCTTTGATCGATGCCGGCACCGGTGCACCGTCTTTGATGAACAGCAGTGTATTTTGGCGAAACCAGAAATAAGCGGCTTCGCGTTCGGCCATTCGTGGGCGGATCGCATCGTAACAGCGGTAGCCTTGAGCCGCAAAAAGCTCTGCCCATTGCGATTGCCAGCGCAGATTGATATGACCGCTTCCGCCCTGACCAGGGATCGCCGCACCAAAAGCAACTTGGTTGCTGAGGCTGCAAAGCTCTTTGACGAAGTCTTCGGACCGTTCCGGCACAAGATGTTCAGCCACTTCGAAAGAGGTTGCCAACCCAAACCGTTTCCCGGTGCTAAAGGGCTCGTTTAGATCGTGAAATGTGTAGTCCTCAAGTGGAATGGCAGGGGCAAGACTTTTGACCCATTCATTATCAACAGCTGAGATTTTTGATCCGTAATCGGCCATTGCGCGCAAAAAAAACCCAAGCCCGCATCCAAGATCAATCACGGTCTTTGGCTTGAACAAAGGGAAAAGCACGTCGGCAAGATAGCGGCCGTTTTCCATCCGTCGTTCACGGCCTTTGTCGTGGCCGGCAAACATTTGAAGATGCACATCTGCGGAATTCGATGGCTTAGCGTTGGTTGTGCCTTCGCTTTGGGACAGTTCATCTTGCATCTTAAAACCCTACACAGTGAAAACGACTTCTGGGAAAGATCGTACCGCTTTGCCGGCCGCATGCAAAGTGGTTGTACTTGCCATCTTCACTGCAGATCCCTTAGCTGCGCACCATGTGCAAGTTTCCTCTGGCTCGGTCGGGCATGTCCATCGGTTTGCTTGGCGGATCTTTTGATCCGGCTCATGCCGGGCACGTGCATGTCACGCGCCAAGCTTTGCGGCGCTTTGGGCTTGATCAGGTCTGGTGGCTGGTAAGTCCAGGCAATCCTTTAAAGGACAGGGGACCTGCGCCGATGAAAGCGCGGCTCACTGCGGCGCGTCAGCTCATGGATCATCCGTCTGTTAGTGTGACCGATCTAGAGACACATTTGAACACGCGGTACACCGCGCAAACGCTTGATGCTTTGCTACACAGATATCCCGGCGTGCAGTTCACTTGGCTGATGGGCGCAGACAACATGGCCCAGTTTCACTTATGGCAAGACTGGCGCGCCATCATGGATGCCGTTCGGGTTGGGGTCATTGCCCGTCCGGGCGAACGCGTGGGTGCGCGCGTGTCGCCGACAGCGCGGCTTTACCGCCGGGCGCGGCTTTCGGGGCGCGCATCACAGCTGTTGGCAAAAGCTAAGGCCCCGGCATGGTGTTTCATCAATGTTCCGATGTCAGCGGCATCAAGCACGGCTATCCGCGCGGCGGGCGGTTGGCAGCCATAAGCTTGCCAGACCTGACACTACGAGCACCAAAATTCCCGCCAACGCGATCGGATCGGGGAATGTGCCGAAAACCAACACGCCCAGTGCCGTGGCGGCTACAATCTGGAAATACACAAAAGGCGCAAGGCGCGTTGAATGCGCCATTGTAAAAGCAACGATCAACAACAAGTTGCCCGCCATAGAACTAAGCGAACTGCCCAGTGTAAGCCCAAATGTTACTGCATCCATTGGCGGGATGTGCATCAACCCCAGCGGAGCGGTTAGGATCGCGGCAATGGCCAATTGTGAAAACAGCAATGTCAGTGGTGGCGCCGCGTTGGCCAACCATTTGGATGTTGTCAGGAATGATCCGTACAGGCACCCGGCTGCCACGGCAAAAAGGATACCGGGACGCATTTCCGCCCCTGGTTGAACCACCATCAGCACGCCCCCAAACCCAATCAAAAGCAAGAGCGTACGCGGGGCGCTCGCCGGCTCTTTAAGCAGCCACGCCGAAAGCGCATAGGCAACAAATGGGCCGATAAAGAATGCACCGAACGCATTGGCGATGTCTTCGGTCCTTAGGGCATTCAGGATGCAACAAATGGCACAAGCGATAATTGCCGCACGCAGCCAAAGCCGCCAATCACGCAGGGCCGCCCAAGCGCCCGCTGGCAAAAAAGGTACAAGCAAAGCCGCTGCGATCGCAAACCGCGAGAAAGCGATGAAAAATGGATCAACACCCTGCGCCGTCAGCACTTTGCCAAACGTATCGCCCAATGGAATGAAGCACATCCCAAGGCACATGATCAAAACCGCGCGTAGCATAGCAGCGGCGTATCAAGCCCGTGCCGCACGCGCAAAGTTTATCGTGGGTGTGGTTGGTCTTTATTGCGCGCGCAGATGTGCCTGATAGGGTCACGCCCATGAATAAGACCCTCACAAGACGCGGGATGTTGGTGGCCCTTGCCAGTGGTGTGGCAGCCCCTGCATTGGCGAATGCCCCGCTGACATCTTTGCGCCCTCAGTCGCGGCCGGGTTCTACGCCAATACCCAGCGCTGAAAGCATGGTGCGCGATGCGGGGCTAACAGGGGTGACCGCGTTTGTTGTCGCGCGTGCAGACGGTACGATCATTGAAGCACAGGGCGCGGACATGCTTTTGCCGCCAGCCTCTGTGGCAAAGGCGGCGACGGCCCTTTACGCGCTGGATGCACTTGGTCCGGGCTATCGCTTTGCAACAGTGGTGATGGCAGATGGGCCCATCGAAGACGGGACGCTCAAGGGCGATCTCATCCTCAAAGGTACAGGCGATCCGATCCTTGATACGGATGCATTGGGTGGTCTGGCCGAGCAACTTGCCTTGGCCGGCATCACCGCAATCACGGGCCGTTTTTTGGTAGATACGCGTGGGCTTCCGCATGTTGAGAGCATTGAACCGGGTCAACCGGTTCAAGTGGGCTATAATCCATCCATTTCCGGACTAAATTTGAACTATAATCGTGTCCATTTCGAATGGCGCAGAAACGGCGGCGATTATCGGCTGACAATGGACGCGCGCGCAAAGGTGTATCAACCGCGTGTCATGTCGTCGAAAATGCGCATTGTCCCTGAGGCATGGCCAGTCTTTGCCCATAGAATGACTGAGACGTCCGAAAACTGGACCGTTGCCCGCCCTGCGCTGGGCAATGGCGGGTCCCGTTGGTTGCCCGTGCGACGTTCGGGGGCCTATGCGGGTGATGTATTTCGGACATTGGCCCAAGGCAAAGGCATCAAGCTTCCTGCCGCAGAGCCCGATACCGGGCCAATTCGTGGCGCGGTGCTGGCGGTGCATAGCTCACCCACATTAAGGGGATTGTGCGGCGGAATGCTGCGCTATTCCACCAACCTGACCGCCGAGGTGCTGGGGCTGCGCGCGTCGCAAGCCCGGGGGCTTGCTCCGCAATCACTGGAAAACAGCGCGGCCGGAATGAATGATTGGCTTGCTGCCAACTACGCAACGAGAATGGCGTTTGTGGATCACTCGGGCCTTGGAGATCGCTCGCGTGTGACCTGTGGTGGGTTGGTCAAAATGCTCAATGGGGCAGGCGAAGGATATTTCGCTCCGCGGCTCAAGGCGTTTGACGTCAAAGATAGACATGGCACCGTCATCGAAGATCCGCCGCACTCGATCAAAGCCAAAACCGGAACGCTTAACTTTGTGAATGCGTTGGCCGGATATGTAACGCCCAAGGCTGGGCCGCCACTGACTTTTGCGATCATCTCGGCGGATTTACCGCGGCGTGCCGCAATCCCAAAGACCGATATGGAGCGGCCCCAAGGCGCGCGCAGTTTTGCGCGGCGCGCACGCCTTTTGCAGAACGCGCTGACAACCCGTTGGGCAAATATGGAGCAAGCTTAAAGTTAGGATTACTCAGAGGCGTGGTAGGTCATAAACCGCGCCCGTGCGCCGCGTTCGATCGCTGCGCCATGCAGCCGATCAATTTCAAGCTGGTATCGGATCTCTTGCAGAAACTCGAGTTCGGATTGCCCCAGCATCCCATCCGCAGCGGCAACATCACATGCCAGCGCATAGGCTGTTTCGTTGAGCTGCTCAGGCAGGTTTTGCTTGATCAGACCAAAAAATGCATCCAACCCGTCTTCGTCTGACAAAAGGTCAAACACGGTTTGAGCAATAGTGTTCATGCGGTCCATATCATAGGATCCAAAGACCGGCAGATGGTTCACGATGCCTTGGATCGTGATCAGTTCAGAGGTACGTACCTCTTCGTCCGATACAGACACGGCGATCATCGTGGCGACAAGCGCATCCTGCGCGCTCATGGGGTGGGGAATGTCAGCCATCGGAATGCGGTCCTTTCGCGGGCTTGAAGTTGCTTCGGTTTTATGGCCCTTGAGCGCACGCGGCAAGACGGCCGCAGCCATGAGAGGAAATTGTGATGTCTGACCTGCGCGAAGCTGGCATGAAATCAAAGGCGTGGCCCTTTGAAGAGGCACGCAAACTCATCAAACGCTATGCCAAGGCGCCACCCGAAAAGGGCTATGTTCTGTTTGAAACAGGCTATGGACCGTCTGGTTTGCCCCATATCGGCACTTTTGGAGAAGTTGCGCGTACGACGATGGTGATGCGCGCCTTTGAGGTGCTGAGCGACATTCCGACCAAACTGATTTGTTTCAGTGACGATCTTGATGGGATGCGCAAAGTGCCCGGCAATGTGCCGAACCCTGAAGAACTTGAGCCGTATCTTCAGATGCCGCTGACGCGTGTGCCTGATCCGTTTGGCACGCATGAAAGTTTTGGCCACCACAATAATGCGATGTTGCGGCGGTTCCTGGATACATTTGGGTTCAGCTACGAATTCATCTCGGGCAAGACTTATTACGAATCTGGCGCATTCGATTCAGTGCTGCTGCGCGCGGCAGAGCGCTATGACGATGTTATGGCGGTCATGCTCAAATCGTTGCGCGAAGAGCGTCGTGAGACCTATTCGATCTTCTTGCCAATGCACCCTGAAACAGGCCGGGTTTTGTATGTTCCGATGAAGCATGTGGACGCTGCAAAAGGCACTGTCACATTTGACGATCAAGACGGGCGCGAATGGACGGTTCCTGTTACGGGCGGCAATGTGAAGCTTCAGTGGAAGCCCGATTTCGGCGCGCGCTGGGCGTCTTTGGGTGTAGATTTTGAAATGTACGGCAAGGATCATTCGACCAACACGCCGATTTACGACCGGATCTGCGAAATCCTTGGCGGCAAAAAGCCGGAGCATTTCACGTATGAGCTGTTCTTGGACGATAAGGGGCAAAAGATCTCGAAGACGTCCGGCAACGGCATTTCCATTGATGAATGGCTGACCTATGCGACGGAAACATCGCTCAGCTATTTCATGTATCAAAAGCCAAAAACCGCAAAACGCATGTTCTTTGATGTGATCCCTCGTGCGGTGGATGAATATCACCAACAGCTGCGCGCTTATGCGGGTCAAACGATTGAGCAGCAGGTGAACAACCCAGTCTATCACATCCACGCGGGCGATGTGCCTGTGTCAACAATGGTGGTACCCTTTGGGATGTTGCTCAATCTGGCCAGCGTGTCTGGCGCTGAAGACAAAGCGACGATGTGGAAATTCATCGGTCAATACGCGCCAGATGCATCGCCCGAAGGCAATCCAGATCTGGATGAGGCGGCAGGCTTTGCCGTGCGCTATTTCCATGATTTTGTGAAACCAACCCGAAAGTTCCGCACACCGACAGAAGCAGAAGCTGCCGCCTTGGTGGAGTTGGCTGAAGCCTTTGCAGATGAGACAAAAGCGCTGGATCAGATCGCGCGCAAGATGGCGGCGATGGAGCAGGACGATGCGCTTCCGATGGCCGATTTCGCGGATGCTGAATTCTTGCAAACCGTCGCTCTTTCTGTGGGCAAGAACCATGGCTATGGCAACCTGCGCGAGTGGTTCAAAGTGCTCTATGAGGTGCTGTTGGGCGTTGAACAGGGCCCGCGCATTGGGTCTTTTGCCAAGCTTTACGGCGTTGAAAACACAATCGCTTTGATCAGCGAAGGGGCAGCTGGCAAGCTCACATGATAATTTTGGGCGCGGCAGAGGGGCTTGAGCTGTGCTGACGGCCTAGTTGAAGCCGCGCTTCAACCGAAATGCAGTGAGACCAGACTGTTCTGGCCTCGCAGTGTAATCGCCCATGATGCCATTGGTCGGTCATGTTTGCGAAAGTCTGTAAAAATCAGCGGCTTTTGCCCCAAAAGAGCGCTTCTTGGGCTGTCATCCCGCAAGCGGGATGAAGGTTTGTCGAGCTAAGTTTAGGTGGAAGCTAAGGCGGGCCGCGCGGACGTGTTTGCCATCGACTGCTTTCCCACTAAAGACCGAGTGTCTTAGGCCTCGCTCCCAGCCGCAATGGAGTGCAGCTCAATAGTTTGGAATTTTCCGAGCGTTCAGGCGTTGAACAAGCTCTTCGTTGGTTGAAAATTCGCCCAATTCCTTTAGCACTATGGGAAGTTGATCAACAGAAGAGATGAAATGACCCACAAAACCGAGAGTTCTGCCGATCGTACGACCGTTGCACGGGACTGGGTCAAAATCCTATCAGCGTATCGCGAACCGAATACGGTCCGGAGCAGCTTTGAGTTGGCCTTGACGGTCGGTGCATTTGTGTTTTTGTGGGCCTTGGCCTGGTACGTCATGTCGATTAGCGCGCTGCTAACCTTTGTCATATCTTTGTTTAACGCTGCATTCTTGCTTCGATTGTTTGTGATTCAGCATGATTGTGGCCACAGCGCGTTTCTTAAGAACCGCACGTTGAGCGATTGGCTTGGTCGCGTCATCGGGATTGTCACGCTCACACCTTACGATGTGTGGCGATCTTCGCATGCCTTACACCACAGTTCCTCCGGAAACCTTGGACGCAGAGGCATGGGAGACGTGCACACCCTGACCGTGGCGGAGTATCAGGCAAGAACACCCCTAAAGCGTTTGCTGTATCGCCTTTACCGCCACCCATTGGTCATGTTCGGTCTTGGCCCCGGTTACCTGTTCTTTTTGCAAAACAGATTGCCTTTGGGGCTGACTGGTCATGCCAAATACTGGGTGAGTTCTATGGGCACTAACGCTGTGATCGTCTTTGCCTTGTCGGTTATGTTCTATTTCGGGGGCGCGATGCCGATCCTGTTGATATTCCTGCCATCTACATTACTCGCCGCAAGCGCGGGAGTGTGGCTGTTTTACGTCCAACACCAGTTTGAAGACACGCACTGGGAAGCGGAGGAAGACTGGGATTTGCATGATGCCGCGCTGCACGGAAGTTCCCACTATGTTTTGCCATCGGTGCTGCAATGGATAAGCGGCAACATTGGTATTCATCACGTCCACCATCTGTATAGCCGGATTCCCTTTTATCGATTGCCCGAAGTGCTGCAAGACCACGAACGTCTTGCATCTAGCAGCCGCTTGACGATCAAACAAAGCCTTCAAAGTGCTCGTCTTCATTTGTGGGACGAAAACCGCAAGAAACTGGTTTCGTTTGGTCAGGCTCACGCTCAGGCCATCTAAAGGGCCGCACGATCCCATCACGCGATCCAGTGTTCTTCGCCCCCCCCGGAGGCAAATTTTTAGCTGTCGCGTTTGCAAAGCGTATTTCTGACATTCACGTCGGGTCGCGATGTGCTTCCGTTCTTCCGCCTTTCATGCCACCATCATACCAATCGAAACCATCAAATTATTGAAATGGAGAGACTGAATGGGACTTGGTGATATGCTTGGAAAGGCCGCAAGCGCCTTTGGCGGTACGGACGATATCGTATCAAAGATTGGCGAAAGCGGCATCGACCTGAGCGCTCTCGCGAATATGGACGTCGACGGCGTGACATCGATGCTGGCAGAAAAAGGGATTGATCTGTCGATGCTCGAAGGGCTTGGGATCTCCGTCGAAGACCTGATCGCGAAAGTCAAAGAGCATTTAGGCTGAACCTAGGTGCACGAAGGCGCATGTTTGTGCGTCTTCGGCCCAAACCGGGCTCTAAACAGCGCCAATTGTTGCTGCGACTGCAGCCCGCATAGCGAACATTCACTAAGGGTAATAAGCTACCTTCCCAAAGAATGTTGTGTGTCCACTTTCGCAATAGGCAACGCGGTTCCATAAATTTGAAATGGCGTACTTCTACCTCGACGACAGCAAGCATCCTGAACATGGTTTAACCCCCATGACGGCACGCCGGACTATCCATTGTTTGCAGGCCATATTTCCGGGGGTCCACGTCAGGCGGGGCTGTCTCGATTGCGACGGTTTGGCAGATATTGCCCTTGCCAGTGACACGGGCGGGTCGTTGCGCATTCCGGCCGCGTTTTGCGGGCTTGTGGGATTCAAACCGACCCAATCCAGCCTGCAGATGGCGGGTGCGATGCCGTTGTCGGACAGCCTAGACAGCGTCGGCCCTATGGCGCGCGATGTCATGACCTGCGCGAACGCATGGCACGATATGGCTGGGCGCCCCGTTTCAGATTTGCCCCAACAGCGCCCCGAAATGGTAGTGCCTTTGAATTTGGGTCTGACCGATCTAGACCCTGCCGTGGTTGCTGGCTTTGCCAAACCGCGGAACGCCTTGACCATCGCAGGCTGAAAAATCCGCGAGGTGACACTGCCGGTGTTAGACACCTACGGCGCCTTGCCTGTCTGGCAATTCAGCGCCTTTGAAAGCCTGCGCCGTCTTAAAGACTGACTTGCGACACATGGTTCAAAAATGGATCCACGCGTACGCGTGCGCATGGAACGAGGGTTTGAAATCTCCGAGGCGGATTTTGCGGCAACTCTGGCGAAGCGTGCAGAATTGATTGCCGCATTCCGCAGTGAAATCGGCGATGCGCTTGTGCTTTTGCCAACAGTCACCATTCAGCCACCGCACTTTGATGATGTTGATACAGATGAAGGGTTTTCGCGTTTGAATCTGCTGGCCTTGCGCAACACTAGTCTCGCCAATGTCATTGATCGGTGCAGCATTAGTTTGCCGTAAGGTCAGGGCGATGGCTTGACTGGGGCTATGCTGACAAGCCCGTTCATGGTTCCTTCAGCTATGGACGTGGTGCCGGAGTTATCGCCCGAATACCTCCCCGCGCCGCTCTGGCCACAGGCAATCGCCAATTTTCGATCCGGTCAGACACCTGCGCTGATCGGCGTGGATGAAATACCAATGGGGATATACCGCAATCTGGCCCGGCATTTGGATGACGGTGTTGATATTACAACCCGCCTCGATGATCTGCGGCAGGTGAAAGACACCGCCGCGTTGGATCTGCACCGGTTTGGTGCATCGATTTGTGACGAGGTGTTTGCGGCCTTGCCTGAGGTTATAAAAACGGGCCGTAGAGGTCGTGAAAGCCAGCGGATCCTTAAAAACCTGGCACGTCAACACGGGGCCGAATGTTGCTGCACATGGCTTACTTTGCGCCCGCAGGCAGACCACCCGCGATACTGGCCCGAAGAAACTGAAAATGCTGCTGAAACAGGCGACCAGATGTTATTTGGTGTCGCTTTAACGGTCGATCGTAACTGGGCGCACGGCTTGCGGATGGGGCACATCGGCCCTGCCTTCGATGCGGTGGCTCAGTTGCATGAACAGGTCGCAGTGGCGTTGAATTTGGGGATGGACGCTTTGCGTCCCGGTCGTTCGGTGGCAGAGGCTGTGCACGCGATAGCCAGCAGCCTTACCTCCCTAACGGGCGCGGCCAACGGCCGCCCAACCAGAAGTTTTCGCGCGGGGCACGGTCTTGGGCTGACGTAGGAAGAGCCGGGATTGACCGCTGCGTTTGCAAAGACGTTCGGGGTCTATCCTGGTGCCCCACCCGAGGATGCAGGGCCGATCCTCGAACCCGGCATGGTGTTTGAATTGCATCTGAATGTGTTTGTTGACGGAATTGGTGGCGCTGCACTGGGCCAGATGATGGAAATTACGCAGACAGACGCTAACCCGTTTCTGGGCGCACCGTTAGAGCTTATAACACTGGGATGAATACGCGGTTTTTAGAAACCTTTGTCGCGGTTGCTAATTTGGGTAGTTTTCGCGCGGCGGCTGACCAACTGAATGTAAGCCAGGCGACAGTGTCCAGCTGGATTTCTGCGCTGGAAACCGAACTGCGGGTCAGGCTGTTTGATCGTGAACTTCACACCACACGCATCGCTGTTGCCGGTGCGATGATTCTGGACAAAGCGCAAGAGATGCTGGCAACCGAACGCACCCTGCGCAACACGCTGTCCGATCCCACCGAAGCTATAGGTCGTGTGCGCATTGGGCTGGTGTCCTCCGTCGTTCAAATGTGGCTGTGCGATCTTATCGAAGAGGTGGCGCGGTATTATCCCCGTCTGTAACTGGAAATGACGGTGGAACCCACGCCCAACATCGCCGCTGCGTTCGAGCGAGGGGCGCTGGATATGTTGCTGACCACCGATGACCGCCATGATGAAACCTGCATTTGCGCCGATCTGCCGACCCTAGCCCTGGGCTAGTTCGGTCCAGAGGGCATGTGTGAAGAAACCTTGACGCTTGCCGATGTGGTCGGCAGTCCGTTGATTACGTTTACCCGAAATTCCCGCGCCCATACCACTGTTTTAGCTCCGTTCAGCGAGCGCGGACTTAGGCCGTCCACCGTGCATTGCATCACGTCTATGGCCGCAATCGCGCGGTTGACCCAGCGCGGCCTTGGCATAGCAACATTACCACTGGCGAGTGACTTGTCCGGACCAGAATTGTTCTCCACCAACGTGTATGCGCAATTGCCGCTGCTGCCCCTGTATTGCATCTGGCGACGCAGTTCGGATGCGGCCTCTTATAAGGCAATTGCCGATCTGGCGCGGGCCTGCGCCGAACGCCATCAACGGCTGGCGCAGCGCCCTGTCGGACATCATTAACAAACCCGATCCCCCCTGAATTATTCCGTTTGTGAAAAATTTGCCTTTTGGCGAAGCTGTTTTAACAGAAATCGACATCACGGACCCATCAGGACGTAGGCGGGCCGCCCCACCGCGTAGCGCGAGAGTTTTGTTCACAGATCAGGATGCAGAATGAACAAGATCCGTACGACAGATCAGGCACAGCTTTTCGTCTGGAGCGATATTGATCCCAGACCGCCTGACATTTCTGATCCCCACGAGGCCCGCATCCAACTAGGTCGAGACAGGCTGAGCTTATCCTCTGCTTTGCACAACGTTGTCCATGCCGTCCTGTACAAGCCCCGCACAAACGCTGTGACACTATATCGATGATCGCTACTGCGGTCCGCATGAGATATCCACGGTAGATTCAGAATTGGTATCGCCTCTTGTGCGCAACAATTGGGGATGGCCAGCCGACACTCGAGCTCTGTGCAGCATCTGTTAGTAATGGGATGTACCGGCTGCTTCACCCAACAGGTTAGGCCTACTGTTGTAACTTGCATGGGGTGGCTCCTCCGCTGAGCAGTTTCTGACAACTGCAGTATGGCGCATTGCAACGCCAACGGGCGCAGGAGCCATCCATCCCATCTGCAGTACGTAAAATTGATCCCTGCTGCACTCTGCACGATTGGCCGCTTTACCCGCCGCCCGGAAGCTCCGTACTCTACGTTGACACAGCATTTTCCACGCTGCGAGCGCATGCAGGGAGAAAACCAAATTCACAAAGTGGGCTTTTTGCTGTCAACAGACGACGATTGCTGCATGGCTACTTACCGAAGGCGAACGGCTTGTGCCGCTCGCCTAAAGTTCAAATGTCGATCTTCTCAGAAATGCTTAGGGCATCTTCGACTTCGACGCCCAAGTACCGAACAGTGCTATCGATCTTTGTGTGGCCAAGAAGCAGTTGTGCTGCTCGCAAGTTCCCAGTTTTACGATAAATTTCAGCGGCCTTCGTCCTGCGCATTGAGTGCGTGCCGTAGCCACTGGGTTCTAAGCCAATTGCTGCGACCCAATCCCTGACAAGTCGGCCGTATTGGCGTGTTGAAATGTGGGGATGGTCGTGGAACCGACTTGAAAACCTGAAGCTGCCTCTCAACATTTCTGGACTGTTGACCCAGTTGGCAACGGAATCACGCGTATTTTTGGGCAGTTCAAACTGAACTGGCCGCTTTGTTTTACTTTTCACCACCGAAACACGTTCGCGCACTTGGTCAGCATTTACGAGGCCGCTCACCTTGAGACATACCAAATCGCATCCACGCAACTTGCTATCGATCGCGACATTAAAGAGCGCCAGATCTCGCAAATTGTTTGCCAGTTCGAGACGCGCTCGGATGGCCCAGACCTGTTTGGGTCGCAACGGGCGCTTTTGCCCGATGATGCGACCTTTGTTCCAAGCTCGTTGTTTGGGGGTGATTGCTGGAAGCTGTACTCTAGGCATATTTTGCCCTCCATACCGCCCTCCAAACCCAAGCGTCGGCATCGCGCTGACGAT
>CALKJA010000007.1 GCA_937995865.1 uncultured Paracoccaceae bacterium
CCATGGACAGCCCAGCAATCGCAGCACGCGGTGTGGTCAGGCGCAACAGCGCTTGCGTAGGCAGCGCGTTGTACGGGATAATGCGCTGTGCGCCGCGCATCCGTTCTTCAACATGCGTGAACCATAGCCATCCACCAGCAAGGCATTGGGCGCCGCTGGGCTGTGGGCCGGAATGCAAAAGAGGCCGGTAGTACCGCATCACGGCAACCGATAACCAAGGCTGTGCTGTGTTATTGGAACCGCGCAGGTTGGGATCTCAAGCCCAATCGACCATATGGCGCTGGCAAGCATTTCAACCGCGAACCATGCAACCAAAGCCCCTGCATCACCGGGATCAGAGGGGGCACCGTCAACTGCGTCTAGCACCATTTTTGAAGGTGCCCAAACGCTCAATTGTCCGTTGCGCAGCCCCCAATCCAATTCGGTCCGCGTATCTACGACAACGCAACGCTTGTCACGGCCCGCCAGAACCCACGCATTTTGCTCAATCGCCAAGAGATCCACACGCCGCTGCGCAAGCGCCGCTTTGGATTGAGGCGCTTTAATATCAGATGGACCAACCGTCAGGATAACTGGCCGCCCAGCCAGCTGGTCAAGCAAAGCCCCCAGCGCGTCGGATGAGATTTCGGCGTTCCCAAGCGCAACAACAACTGGGTGGGGCGTGTCCAACTCGGCGCTTGGTGCTGGATCGCCAGCACGCTCGCGGACAATTTCAACACCCAAAGTGCCGGGACCACGATCCAACTTTTCGATCCGCACAAAGACCCGCGTCGCCTGTGGCTCGAGCAAGATCCGTTCGGCCACGCGTTCGGCCAGCGTTTCAAGCAGGTTTAAGCGTTCCTCGGTCAATTCACCTTCGATGGCTTCGGTGATCCGATCATACGATAGGATCCTGTCCACATCATCGCCCAGATCAGACGGCATCGGCGCCACTTCTACGACAACGTTAAAGCGGATGCGTTGTGTCACGCCCCGTTCAGCTTGGAATGCACCAATTTCAACGGTGACCGTATGATCACGAACAGAGATACGATCCCTCTCCGGTGCTGTAACCGTTGAACGCGCCTCTGGATGGGCGAATGCCTGTGTTGTGACGTCACTCATATCGGACAAAGACCTTCCCGCGACCGCTCTGTGGTTAGCGGAGTTACGGGCAGATACTAGGGTGTCTTGCCCACTTCAAGGGATCAGGGCCGCCGTCACACTGCACAAATGCGACGTGTCAGCTATCGCGATAAAATTTGTGAACGCCAATCGTAGCCGTATGTTCGAATACTCTGGCCCAGCGCGGGCGCACGGCAGTCGTATGATAAAACTGCGCGCCATCGGTCAGATCGCCTGCGGCACCGGCCATCGCGAGCCGCGCCACTTTACCCACGGCTTCCCATGCACCGCGCTCATTCACAACTTCAGCATGCCCGTCGCAAGTATACGTGAATTGGCAGGCATACCGCTTGCCCGTGCCTTGATTGATGACCGTGCACAACGTGTTTGGAAAAGAACGGCTTTCTACGCGGTTCAAGATCACCTCAGCCACCGCAAATTGGCCTTTGACGGTTTCGCCACGCGCCTCAAAGTACAACGCTTCAGTCAAGCAACGCCATTCGGCGCCGCCTTCGATATAGGGTTGTGTTGCCAGCCAATCTGTTGTGAACCGCACCGCAGGCGCATCACGGTTGCTCCGCGCACGAGGGTTCAGCAGCCGCGCTGTTGCAGAGGCGTCAAGCTGCGCAAGACTTTGTGCTTCAAATGCGACGGCGCCGCTAATCGCCAAAGCGCGTTGTTGGGCAGAAGTAGCAGGGGCGATCGAAATCATCGCGGCAAAAAGAAACGCAAAAAAGCGCATGGCAGACCCTCTGAAATTGCGCCTCGGACAGCGCCGGACAAAACTTTACGCATGACTTAAAGTGCGGCTTCTAACTTATTGTTTTTAAATAGTCCAGCCCACCACAGCATACCCTATATGCAGCGCCTGCAATACTCAGCATCGCAAGATCGGGTATCAGATAGGTCCGTTGGCCTGATCAGCAAGGGCAATATGTGCCGCTGCGAGCCGCGCGCCCGGCACCCGGAATGGCGAGCATGACACATAGTTAAACCCGGCTTCCCGGCTCATGCGGATCGCTTCTGGATCACCGCCATGCTCCCCGCAAATCGACAGCACAACTTCAGGCCGGGCCTCACGACCTCGCTCTGCGCCCAGTTTGATCAGCTCACCCACGCCATCCACATCCAGCGTGTGGAACGGATCTTCGGGATACACACCTTGCTGCACATATGACGACATAAAGCGCCCCGCATCGTCACGGCTCAGACCATATGTCATCTGTGTAAGATCATTGGTTCCGAAGCTCAGAAATGCCGTGTGCGGCGCAATATCGCCTGCGCGCAATGCCGCGCGTGGCGTCTCGACCATGACACCCAACGAATAGGCGACGTCGTGCCCGGTTTCGGCGCGCACCGCAGCGGCCACCGCATCAATGCGCTTGCGCACCAATTCCACTTCGCGGCGCGCGGTAACAAGCGGGATCATTATCTCTGGCGTCACCCCAACTTCAAGTGCTGCCTCAAGAATGGCGCGGGCTTGCATGTCATAGATCTCAGGAACGGTGATGCCCAAGCGCACCCCGCGCAAACCAAGCATCGGGTTGTATTCCGACAAAGAGCGCGCGCGCTCTGTCACCTGACTGATAGGGAGCCCAAGTGCGGCGGCCAAATCGCGCAAACCACCACGATCCGAGGGCAAAAACTCGTGCAGCGGCGGATCAAGAAGGCGCACACATACGGGGCGTCCCTCCATAATCTTGAAAACCTGGGTGAAATCGGCCCGTTGCATGGGCAAAAGACGCTCTAAAACTGCAGCACGGTCTTCGGGCTGATCTGCAAAGATCATCTCACGCATCACCGTCAAACGGTCTGCCTCAAAGAACATATGTTCAGTCCGGCACAGGCCAATACCATCGGCCTTGAAGCTGGCGGCGCGCCGGGTTTCGGCGGGCGTGTCCGCATTGGCGCGAATGCCTATGTCCCGGAACTCATCCGCCCATGTCAGCAGCGTTGAGACGCTTTGGTCCAGACCCGCTTCGTGCAACTCGACGGCACCGCTTAATACTTGGCCCGTGGTGCCATCGATGGTCAGAAGATCGCCTTCACGAAACGTGCGCCCGGCCACAACCACGATCCGCTTTGTATCTTTCACGGAAAGCTCAGACGCCCCCACCACACACGGTACACCAAGCCCGCGCCCGATCACTGCTGCATGGCTGGTCACACCACCGCGCTCAGTCAAAACAGCAGCCGCCGCATGCATGCCGCGGATATCTTCGGGGCCGGTTTCGCGGCGCACCAGCACGCAATCTTCGCCCCGCGCGGCACAAGATTGAGCGTCGGCCGCGCTAAAGACGATCTTACCAGATGCTGCGCCCGGTGAAGCCGCAATACCTGACGCCACTATATCACGCTGTGCATTGGGTGCGATTTGCGGATGCAAAAGCTCAGACAACTCGCGCGGTTTAATGCGCTGGACGGCATCGGCCCGGCTGATCACGCCATCTTCCGCCAATGCAACGGCCACATTCACCGCGGCTTTAGATGCGCGCGGCAGTCGTATGGCATCAAGAATAGAAAGCTTGCCGTTTTCGATCGTGAATTCGATCTGCATTTCTTCGCGCAGCCGTCTGCGGGAAAGATCCCCATACGCCAGCAGAGCTTCAAAAAGCTGCGGCGCCGAATCTTCAAGAGACGCGCCACGCGCATCTTGGGTCAGAAAGATCGCTGAGGACTCACCCAGCGCATCGCGCCCCTGACTCTGGCTCAGATACCGCCCGGTGATCTGTGGCTGGCCCGTTGCGGCATCAACAAACTGAACAACGCCCGATCCACTTTGCCCTTTGCCAACACCCAGCGCCATCGCCTGCACCACAAGTCCAAGCCCTGCGTTTGCGGGCGCACCTTGGGCTTGCCTTAGCAGACGCGCAGTTGTCCCTTCCCATGCACGGGCCATGGCACGCAAGATTTCAGAGAGTTGCTCTTCAATTGTTTGGGGGAATGGTTCTTCGGCTTCGTCCTCATAAGCAGACAACGCCTCTTCTAGTGCTGCACGATCAAGCATCTTTGGTTCCGGAAAGGCATCCGCATCCAAACGCGCAACCGTCATCGCGTAGGCATTGATAAATTTGAGATATAACGCTGTTGCTGCCGTCTCACCGATTTCAGGCACCAGCGCTTCGTAACGCTCTGCATTCATGCCGATATTAAGCACCGCAGCCGGGCCGCCCCAATCCGCATGCTGTGACGATGGCCGTACGGACAGAAGATCACGAGCTGCAAAAGGGGCCAAAAGCGTATTCAGATCGGGTTGAACGCCCTCGGCGATGGATTTTACGGTGTCAAAACACAAAGACACGGTGATCGGCACCGGCATATCCAGCCGGATCAGCCGCTGAAGGCATTTGGCGCGCCCCCCATGGGTGGACGCATGCATCCGCGCCACCGGGGTGATCGGGATAATATCCGTATTTTCCGTATCTTGCTGCACTGCGGCGATCCTTTGATACGCGCAGATTACAAATTAGGCGATTCGATACAAGCGTGACGCAGCAACCGCGCTCATCCTTCGACGCGAGAAAGATCTGCGACCTGCGCCACAGTCTTGCGGATTTGGCTGAGCATGTTGAGCCGATTGCGCCGCACAACTTCCGCATCCGCATTGATCTTGACCGCATCAAAGAACGCGTCAATTGGCGTGCGCAGGCTGGCCATAGCGGCCATTGCTGGAACAAAATCTTCGTCTGCCATCGCCGCAGCAATCTCGACTTCAGCCTTTTCGAGGGCCGCAAACAGGGCTTTCTCTTCGTCAGCCTCAGTAAACTTGATATCCGCCCCATAGGAGTATTCAACACCGTCCTTCTGCTCAGCTTGAGACAGAATGTTATTGGCGCGCTTGAATCCTTGAACAAGGTTTTCACCTTCTTCTGTGCTCAAGACCTCTTGCAGGGCGGTGGCACGTTTGACCAGCAGCGTCAGATCATCATTGCCGGGCATCGCAAGACACGCGTCAATCACGTCATGGCGGATATCGCGGTCACGCAAAAACACCTTAAGCCGGTCATGGAAGAAGCTCAAAAGATCCGGCGCCCAAGCTCCTTCGCCAAAGATCTCCACCAGTTTCACCCGCAGCCCATTGTCATTCAACGTGCGGATCACCCCCAGGGCCGCTCGGCGCAGGGCGTAAGGGTCTTTGCTGCCTGTCGGCTTTTCATCAATCGCCCAGAACCCTGTGAGAATATCCAGCTTTTCGGCCAGCGACACCGCCACCGAAACAGGCTCAGTCGGAACATCATCAGACGGGCCAAGCGGCGCATAGTGATCGCGCGCGGCATCTGCTACGGTGGCAAGCTCACCGGCCTCAAGCGCATAGTAACGGCCCATGATGCCCTGAAGCTCGGGGAACTCGTAGACCATCTCAGACGCCAGATCCGCCTTAGCAAATCGGGCTGCCTTTTCGGCGTGCTCGGGATCTGCCCCGACTGTCGGTGCAAGAGCACGCGCGAGGGCCGCAATACGGTTTACCCGTTCTGCTTGGGTGCCCAGCTTGGCGTGGAATGTTACGTTGGACAGGCTCTCAAGCCAGTCACCCATGCCCGCCTTGGCTACGCGACGATCGTTTTCCCAAAAGAACTTGGCGTCCGCCAGACGGGCGGCCAGCACCTTTTGGTTGCCCGCAAGGATCGTGGCACCGCTGTCGGATGTCTCACGGTTCGCCACCGTGACAAATTTCTCAATCCGCCCGGTCTTGGGATTGCGTACAGAGAAGAACTTTTGATGCTCTTTCATTGAAGTTTGCAGCACCTCAGACGGTAAGCTGAGGAAATCTTCACCGATCTCCCCCATCAGCACGACGGGCCATTCAACCAGCCCGGCAACTTCAAGCAGAAGCCCCGCATCCTCAACAACCTCAAGCCCTTGGGCAAAGGCCATGTTTGTTGCGTCATTCCAGATCATCTCAGCCCGCTCATCGCTGCGCAAAATGACATGCGCGCGTTTTAGCTTGGCCTCATAATCATCGAAAGAGGTTACGCTGAAGCGCCCGGGAGCCATGAAACGGTGGCCCTCAGTGGTGTCTGCGGCGTCATACCCCTCTACGCTTACCGGAATGACCTCAGCGCCGCCTTCATCGACCATAACGCATAGGATTGAGCGCAGCGGACGCACCCAACGCAAAGCGCCCGTGCCCCAACGCATTGATTTGGCCCATGGGAAATTTCGGATCGTCTTTTCCAACACCTCAGCCACGATGTCTGCCGCGGGGCGGCCCGCCTTGGTGAGCTGGGCAAAATACACTTGCCCTTTCTTGTCATCGCGGATCTCAAGATCCTCGCGGGATACGCCTGCACCACGCAGGAACCCTTCGATAGCTTTGTCCGGCGCGCCCACTTTGGGGCCTTTGCGCTCTTCGCGCACTGTCGGGCTTTCCGCCAGAACACCGTTGACTGAAAGCGTGAGGCGCCGTGGTGTAGCAAAAGCAGCTGCACCTGCGTAAGTCAGGCCAGCCTCTACCATGCTGTCTGTCATCAGGCGTTGCAGATCAGCTGCCGCCCGGCGTTGCATCCCGGCTGGGATTTCCTCGGAGAAGAGTTCGATCAAGAGATCAGGCATCTTGGTTTACCTGCGTTGCAAATGTGATGTTTCGTTTGCTGTTTTCGTTCGCAAAGACTTGAAATCCCAGCGCTTCCAATATTGCTCTGCATGCAGCATCGGTTTTTTCGCCCAGTCTTTCTGGACCTGTATCTATCGCGACATGCCGAGTGCGCTGCAAAAGCTCTTGCGCACCCTCCAAAACCTCAGGTTCGGCCCCCTCGGCATCCATTTTCAGCAGAGTAACGTCTTGGATATCCAATTCCGCCGCCCAAAAATCAAGGGTCGTTGCGGCGACGGTGAATGCCGGGGCGCCTTCACCGGGCGGCAAAAATATCGAACTATCAGCCCGGCCCGGTGCCGAGTAGAATGTGAGCTCTGTGGCCTCTTTCCAAAGTACAGCTTCTGTAGGCACAACACCTGCAAGACCTGCAACATTGGCTTTGAGGCATTCCACCACACTGGGATCACCATCAAAAGCGAATGCTCGCGCGCCTAGCTCGGACACCATTTTGGAAAAATCTCCGACATTCGCCCCGACATCAATCACCGTATCGCCAGCACCAATGGCAAAGGGAGCGTTCACGCCGAATTCAGCCGACAAGCGCGCGCATCGTACGTCCCACCCGCGGCGGTAAGACCGCCAAAGCAAAGGATGAGGCACGACAACCGCGTGCCCCCCCTTCAAATTCAGTTGAAATTTGTCTCCGTTCGGCGCAATGCCCACCCGTTGCCATCCATCAATTCCGAAAGTGGCCAGCGCATTGTGCACCAAGTGATGCAACGCGTATTTTCCTGAAAGATGTTTCATTGGCTTGGCCTTTCGGGGCAGTCATCACTCGCTGGAGACCCATCGTAGAGTTTATCGCCGCAGGCGTTGATCTGTTGCCAGACATAGCCACGGCCATCATCGGTAAGCACCACAATCCGATCGATGCCATATTCGATGTTCGCCTCGCCCGTAAAGGCGAGCGCAGTCCCAGCGCGCAGTGCTTCCCCTATGGCGACCGCATCAAAGCAATCAAACCAAGGTGGCGCGTTGAGCGGTTCGGCCCCATCAAAAGGCACGTAGGTTTCCGTGGCCATTGCAAGGCTCATTGGCGTGGTGAAACACGCCCGATAACGGATTGGCGATGAAAACGCATCGATGGCCTGAATGTTGTCAAACAAGATCGGTTCGGGCTCACCAGTAGCAAATGTTGTGATTTCAACACTCGCTTCTGTGCTGGCAATCTCTTCGTAGTACCAGAAGTTATAGGCCCAATAGATCCCGCCGCCCATCAGGGCCGCAGAGGCCAGGATAAAAATACTCACCAGTTTGCCACTCATTCCGCAGCCTCAGGTGTCCAGCCACCTGCCTCAGTCTGCACAAAGGCATCAGCACAGCGTTTGGCCAAGGTTCGCACGCGCAGGATATAGCTTTGACGCTCTGTCACAGAAATCACGCCACGCGCATCGAGCAGGTTGAACAGATGCGAGGCTTTGATGCACTGATCATAGGCCGGATGGACCATCACAATGCGTTTGCCGGTTTTGGGATCATCATAAGGCGCATCAAGAATGCGCGCACATTCGGCCTCAGCATCCTTGAAATGCTGGAGCAAGGTATCGGTGTCAGCGACGTCAAAATTCCAGCGGGCGTATTCGGCCTCGGTCTGTTTGAAGACATCGCCATAGACCATCGGAATTGGTGCGCTGGGGTCGTTAAATGGCATATCCATGACGTGTTCTGCGCCAAGGATATACATCGCCAAACGCTCCAACCCGTAAGTCAGCTCACCGCTTACCGGGTGGCAGTCATGCCCACCGACCTGCTGGAAATAGGTAAACTGCGAGACCTCCATGCCATCGCACCAGACCTCCCAACCCAGCCCCGCCGCACCAAGCGTCGGGCTTTCCCAGTCATCTTCGACAAAGCGGATATCATGGCGTTCCATATCAATGCCAATCGCCACAAGCGAGCCAAGGTAAAGCTCCTGAAGCTTAGGCGGCGACGGTTTGATCAAAACCTGATATTGGTAGTAGTGCTGTAGCCGGTTCGGGTTTTCACCATAGCGGCCATCTGTGGGCCGGCGCGACGGTTGCACATAGGCCGCAGCCCAGGATTTTGTGCCCAAAGACCGGAGCGTTGTGGCCGGGTGGAACGTACCTGCGCCAACTTCCATGTCATAAGGCTGCATGATCGCGCAGCCATGATCGGCCCAATACGCCTGCAATCGCAGGATAATCTCTTGGAATGATTTAGGCGTAGAAGCTGTATCGGACGGCATGAGAAACCCTTTTTCACGGCTTCGCCTCCCTAACTTCCTGCCGGGACAGGGTCAATGCGGCGTGGCGCATCTAACATGTCGCGACGCCTGAGCCGCCTTTCACGCGATTTTCACTACACCTCGCGGCAATACTCGTAGATAACAGTAAAAATCCACCACATCTGGTCACTGGGTAGGGAAAACGAACTTATGCGTCACATCGTCGGAGCGATTGTCATTTGGTGTGCCGCCTTCAGCGCGGCGTTTGCTCAATCAGGCCCCCAATCAGGTCAAGCGGTTTGGATACAAGTTGAGGCTGTGCCGAGCCTGCGTGAAGCCGAAGAACGGGTGCGAGCCTATGCAGCGCTTTTGCCTGATGTGGCCGGGTTTCAGATTTCATCACGCTGGTATGGCATAGCTCTTGGCCCCTATAGCCGCCCGGATGCCACGCGCGTTTTGGCCTCCCTTCGCGAAAACGGGCAGATTCCCGGCGATTCCTATCTTGCTGAAGGCAATCGGTTTCAAAGGCAGTTTTGGCCCATTGGCGCAAATGATCTAACGTCGGCCGTTGTGGCCCCGGCTCCCTCTGTACCGGCCGAGCTTGAGGCCGTTTCTACCACAAGCGCGCCGCCTGCCCCAATTGCCGCCCCAGATGAAACCCCGCGCGAAGCCCGCGCGTCTGAGGGCCTTTTGAGCAGGGACGAAAAGCGTTTATTGCAAACAGCGCTCCAATGGGCTGGCTTCTATAACAGCACAATCGATGGCCTTTTCGGACGCGGCACTCGCGCTTCGATGGCCGCGTGGCAAGAGGCGAACGCTTATGAGGCAACGGGTATTCTGACCACAGCCCAACGCGCGGCCCTGCTGGGGGAATACAACGCGATCCTTGATGGATTGGGCTTGCAGCGCGTTGCGGAAACGCAAGCGGGTTTGGAACTGAGCATCCCGACCGAGCAGGTGGCATTCAAGGAGTACGAACCCCCCTTTGTGCATTACCAGTCCAGCGGTGATTTGGGCGTGCAGCTATCCTTAATCTCGCAAGAAGGCAGCCGTGAACGGTTCCAAGGGCTATATAACGTATTGCAGACACTAGACATTGTTCCAACCGAGGGCCCACGCAATCTGGCCCGTGACAGATTTACCATCACCGGAACGGATGCTACCCGCCACACGACAATCGATGTAAGCTATACAAATGGCGCGATGAAAGGCTTCATGCTTGTCTGGCCCGCGAATGACACACGGCGCCTAAGCCGGGTTCTTGATGAGATGCGCGCATCTGTGACCCTGTTGCCCGGTACGTTGGATCCGGCAATCGCGCCGCCCGATGAAAGCCAAAGCATCGATCTCCTTGCCGGGCTGGATATCCGCCAACCAAGCCGCACGCTTACTGGGTTCTACGTGGACCGTCAGGGCGCCATTCTAACAGCTTCAGAACCGTTGGCCGCTTGCGAGCGCATCTCTGTTGGCCCAGACGCGGATGCCGATATCGTATTTGCTGATGCCGACACCGGACTTGCCCTTCTGCGCCCGCAAGATGCAGTTGCTCCTTTGGGCGTGGCAACGTTTCAATCCGCAGTTCCGCGCCTCCGTGATGAGGTCGCGGTGGCTGGTTTCTCCTTTGGTGGCACGCTAAGCGCGCCTACATTGACGCTAGGGGCGCTAGAAGATTTGCGCGGCGTCAACGGCGATGAGAGTGTCAAACGGCTGAGCCTGCTGGCAGAGGCTGGCGATAGCGGTGGCCCTGTCTTCGATCAAGGCGGCGCTGTAATTGGCCTGTTGCGCCCTGTATCGCAACCCACCGGCCAAGTGCTTCCCGAGACTGTGCGCTTTGCCGTAGACGTGGACACGATCCGCGCGGCCATGACCGCGCAAGGCGTGAGCATCACCGAGACAAACACCCCAGCAGTCATGGACAAGATCGACCTCAGCGCACTTGCTGCGGATGTCTCTGTTCTTGTGGAATGCTGGTAAGGCGCGCTAGCCCAGAATTTTCGGCGTGATGTGAATGAGCGTTGGCGCATCCGCGCTTAATGCCTCAGTCACGGCTGCCTGAAGCGCCTCAAGCGTTGACGGCGCCACGCCATAAGCCCCATAGGCGCGGGCAAGATCCACAAATTCGGGGTTTCGGGCTATGACTGCATTGGGCGGGATCTGAGCGCCAACCATGCTGTCCTCGATCTCGCCCAGTTTGCCGTTGTCCCAAAGCAAAATCGGCAGCGGCAGACCCAATTCAACGGCCGTTCCCAACTCTTGCAGCGTGTATTGGAAACCGTAATCTCCCAAAAGCGCCAACGTGGGTGCACCCGTGCGTGCAACAGCCCCCCCAATCGCCGCCGGCAGCGCGTAACCAAGCGTGCCAAAGCCCGTAGGATGGTGCCAATGGCCCGGGCGCGGCATGTCCCATACTTCACGGGCGACATAGGCAAATTGCGTCATATCCGAATAGATCATCGCATCATCGGGCAAAACATCACGGATCGCATCACAGATGGGAACAATGCCCGGGCGCTCCCGATCTGTTTCAGCCCGCCAACGCGCCCGCGCCTCGGCCACCTCATCCGTGGTCCAGGCAGGACCTTTGGCCGCCAGTTGATCAACGACCCCAGCAATGACAGCGCCAGCATCGCCTTGAACGCTCAAGGTCGCTGCGTGGTGATCGCCCAATACCTCGGGATCGAGATCCACGCGCACCAAAGGCGCTTCATGTCCCAATTCCGTGCGCCAAAGATCTACCTCCGCGAGCTCTGTGCCGAAGGCAACTACAAGATCAGCAGAAGCAATCACCTCAGCGCTGCCCGGGCGGCCCAAATAGCACCCAAAATTCAGCGGATGATCTGGCAGTAACCCACCGCCTGCATATGTTGTGAACGCCGCGCCGCCAGAAGCGTCAAGCAGCGCGCGCACCGGACCGCTCGCCCCGCCGCCAAAGATCAAAAGAGGGCGCGATGCCTGGAAAATTGCATTCGAGACCTCCGCAATTGCTTGCGCGCCCGGTTGCGGTCTCTGCGCGATCGTTGGCGGTGCCGGCGCTGGGGCCGCGCGTGCCTCCAAGGCACTGATCGGCACATGCAATGCCCGCGGCCGTGGGCGATCCGTCTCAAACTCAATCAAGGCCCGGTCAATAAGCTGATAAGCTGCCGCGGCTGTTTGCGCCGTCCCCGACCAAGCGGTCACAGTGGCTGCGGCCCCTTCTTGGTCCAACATCTGATGCAGTTGCCCGCGCGCGGCGGCTGTTTCATCAAGACACGACGCGATCATCAAGACAGGCACGCTGTCAGAATAAGCCTGCCCCAAAGGCGTGAGCGCGTTCAGCACCCCTGGCCCTGTGATCACATAGCAGACGCCCGGACGCCCAGTGGCCCGCGCATAGCCATCGGCCATAAAGCCCGCCCCTTGCTCGTGGCGCGCCAGAACATGGGTGATGCCGGCCTCTTCGATCCCGCGATACATTTCCTGATTGTGAACGCCGGGAATGCCAAAAATCGTTTCGACGCCGCGCGCCGCTAGCATATGCGAAATCTGCGCGCCCAAGGGCCGGGTTTGCGAAAGGTTGGTCATCAGCTTCTCCAGAAAGCGCGGGTAAAGAGGACAAGAACGGCCAAAAGCTCCAGCCTCCCCAAGAGCATCGCAATGCACAACAGCCACTTGGCGAGATCGTTGAGGGTGGCGAAATTCCCAGTAGGCCCAATCACATCGCCCAGACCCGGCCCGATATTCGCCAAAGCCGACGCCGCACCGGATACAGAAGTGATCACATCCAACCCGGTCATACTGAGCAAGATCGAAAGCACGGCTAAGGTTACGAGGAATATCACGAAAAAGGACATGACAGAGTTAACGACATCGTCGCTTACACGCCGCCCCTCATAGCGCGGGGTGAAAATGCCCGAAGGCGAATATATCTGCCGTACCTGCGCGGAAACCGAAGCGAAAAGGAGCTGGTAGCGGAAGATTTTGATCGAACATGCGGTCGAGCCCGCACAGCCTCCAATCAAACCCGTAAAGAATAGCGCCACAATCGCAAACGACCCCCACCCCATATAGTCCGCGCTGGCATAGCCCGTACCTGTCAACAGTGAGGTGGTATTGAAGAGCACCGCTTGCAGCGCCTCAAGGCTTGCCCCTTCTGCGCGCAGCCAAAGCACAAAGGTGATTGCCATGACCGTCAGAGCCAATACAACGATCATCGCTCGCACCTGACTGTCACGCAGCAAGGCTAAAGGATCCCCGTTGACCAGCTGCACAAACCTCACAAACGGCAGAGCCGCAAGGATCATGAACACCACACACACCATCTGAGCCGCGGCAGGAAACGCCGCAAAAGACGCATCCCGCGTTGAGAACCCTCCGGTCGAAACCGTCGTCAGCGCATGCAAAATCGCATCAAACACTTCCATCCCAGCGCCAAGAAAGGACACCGCGCATACAAAGGTCAGCGCAAGGTAAAGCACAGAAATTTGCTGTGCGATCTGCGCAGCGCGGGGCAAAATTTTACCCATCGTGTCAAAACCTTCGGAGCGGAAGATCTGCATGCCTCCAACCCGCAATTCGGGCAAGAAAACCATCGCAACCACGATGATACCAACACCGCCAAGCCACTGCAGGATCGCGCGCCATACCAATATCCCCTCAGGCAAATCATCCAGCCCGGAAAAGACCGTTGCCCCCGTTGTCGTCAGCCCTGACATCGCCTAAAAAAACGCGTCTGTCGCCCCGGCCCCTGTGGCACCCAACATGAACGGAATCGCCCCAAATAGCGGCAAGGCGATCCAAACGGTTGTGGTCAGCAAAAATGTCTCTTGCAGGGACAGCCCCTCACGCACCGAATTGCGCGTTGCTAGGGCCACAAATAGCCCCACAAGAAATGTTATGGTTGCCGACTGAAGGAACACAACCGCGTGCCCATTGGCAAACCAAAGGTCCACAGCCATGGGCACAAGCATGGTCGCGCCCAGAGTGGCCACCAGCAGGCCGATGACATAAAGAACCGGGCGCAGATCGAGCATGGGTTAAGGGGTGGCGCAGGCCTGCGGCCCTGTCAAGTCACGCAGATGAAAGGAAACACGTCAATCAGCCTGCCCGAAGCGAACAACATCAAGATGCACCGCTTTTAACCTCATTGTTCCAAGTGTTTTCCGGAGCGCGCAATGGACCGAGAGAGCACGTCTGCGCCGCCGCAGGCACGATAGGATTCGATCACACTCCGCGATTACCCAACATGAAACAGTGTTTGAAACAGCCGTGGATCAAGACTGTCTGACGCAAAGGTTGGGCCTTCGGTCAAAACACTCACCGCATCATGGCTGTGCAGGCTTTCCTGATGCGAAGCGACAACCCGGAAATCACCGATCCGCATATCCCCCAAAAGCTGCGCGCAGAAAGATCGCGCTGCGTCTTCAACAAAAATCGGATTCGCAGCGTTTAATTCTGCAAAAGCCTGCTCGTCTTCGCGTTTCACCATCACTTGCGTTTCAGTGGGCACCGAAGCGCGGCATAGCTCAATCAGATCTTCGAACCACAGGCACGGGCTGCCATTTTCCAGAACAACCGAAATGCGCGCAACTGAGCGCTGCGAGTGGGGCGTTGCCAGCTGCCCGCGCGTCACCCGCGCGTGCTCGGACAATTCCAGTGAGCATGGGCAGGTGCTCGAATATACGTAATCAAGATGCACAATTTTCTTACGCGCGCCGTCCCGCTCAACAAGCTCAAGCGCAAGATCGTAATATTGATAACCCTCAAGCCCAGACCGCAACGACGGCACCTTCACAGGAAAAGACATCCGCATCTGGATGCGCGCATCAAAGCTTTCAAGATCCGATTTATACGCATCAAGCGCCCGCTCAATCACGTCAAAGGAGAAATCTTCTTCGGCGTATTTGTAGAAGCTGCGCATAATGCGGGACATGTTGATGCCCTTTTTTTCAGCCTCAAGGCTGACTGTCCCGGTGACCGATGTTTCCAAGGTCAGCGGGCCATTGTCCCGCGTCTTGAACCGAATCGGCAAGCGGAAATTCGAAATCCCCACATGTTGGATCTGTTGGAGCGCACCCCGGATGAGGCTGGACGGGCCATTTTGCAGATCCGGCAGCGTCGCCCTATAGGCATCATCAACTGAAAAATCCTCAGGGTACGCGCGCGCCAGTGCCGGGTAGGCAGGAATGACCCCCAGTGTCAGGGCTGCGATTTGTGGATCAAGATCAGTCAGTTCATCACTGGAAGCGCCGCCTGCCCAACGGCGCAAAAGCGCCAACGCGGCTTCGGCCTCTTCGCGGCTTGGTTCGCGGGCTATGTCAGGCGAATGAATGTTCATGGCAATTTCCCCCCCTTGGGTGCGGGCCAACACGCTCAATATGGGCATCAAGCGGTGTCCGTTTCAACCCTTGCCCCTCTCTTACGCAAAAGTTGCGGCTTCTGGATCAATCATCGAACGAAATCGACATCGCAAAATTTGTGATCATCACTCCGCGCAGTTCAAATTCCTGCTGCTTCAGGGTCTGCCAGCCCAAACGCTCAAAGAACGGACGCGCCAGATAGCTTGCTTGGGTTGTCATGTGCCGCATTCCGGCGATCCGCGCGGCATTCAAAACGGCAGCATAGAGCTGCTGTGCAACGCCAGAACCACGAAGTTGGGGGGCAACGAACGCCATATCAACATAACCGTCGTTGCGCAGGCTCATGAAACCGACAATCGCCCCATCATCCGCCACAAAGCATGATTGCGAACCAAGCCGCTCGGCCAGTGGCCCCGGCTCGGGCACTTTGGGCGCCCATGCATCGCGTTGTGCGGCGGTGTAATGCGGCGCGGCCCCGTCTTGAACGGCAGTGTAATACACTGAAGCGCACCCCGCAGCGTCTTCTGGGGCAAAGCCGCGGATCCACATCACTCGGCGGCCTCGGTTGCCTCGATGGGCGCCGCATCAAGCGCTGCAAACAGATCAGCGATCAGATCCTCTGCACCTTCCAAACCCACAGACACGCGGACCACGCCGGGTGTAATCCCCAACAGATCCCGTTGATCATCGGACAACCGTTGATGCGTGGTTGTTCCGGGGTGGGTCACGATGGATTTTGCGTCTCCCAAGTTGTTTGAAATCGTAAAGATATTCAGCGCATTCAATACCTTAAACGCACGCGCTTTCGATCCAAAATCGACGGCCAGCATCGTCCCGCCTGCACCCAATTGGCGCTGTACCAGCGCATGTTGCGGATGGCTTTCTGCACCGGGATAGATCACCCGGTCCAAATCGCTGCGAGTAGCCAAAGCAGCTGCAAGCACACCCGCTGTTTGCGTTTGCGCACGCACCCGCAGATCCATCGTCTCAAGCCCCTTTACCAAAAGCCATGCCGTGAACGGCGACATAGAACCGCCGGTATGCTTCATGTAAGGGATCACAGTTTTTTGCAGGAACTCTTGGCGTCCAAGAATGACCCCGCCAAGCACACGGCC
>CALKJA010000008.1 GCA_937995865.1 uncultured Paracoccaceae bacterium
ATGAAGCCCACAAGCGGCGGTACACCAGCAAGCGAGAACATGATCACCAGCAGCGCGGCTGCGCGCAGCGGCTCGCGTTTGGAGTACATGCGCAGGCCCCGAATATCAGGCACCAGCTGCCCGTCCTTTTCCATTCCGAGGATAAAGGCGAAAGCAGCGATGTTCATCGTCACGTAAATCGCCATGTAGACAAGCATCGCCTGAACACCAAAGGCCGTCCCAGCGGCGAGCCCCATCAGCGCAAATCCCATATGAGAGATTGAGGAATAGGCCATCAGACGCTTGATGTTCAGCTGGCCGATGGCCGCAATTGCGCCAACAAACATGGACAGCAAAGACAGCACAGCCACCACTTGTTGCCATTGATCAACGACCCCGCCAAATGCATCATGCATAACCCGCGCGAAAAGCGCCATGGCGGCAACCTTTGGAGCTGTTGCAAAGAACGCAGTGACGGGTGCGGGAGCGCCTTCATAGACATCAGGTGTCCACATATGGAACGGCGCCGCCGAAACCTTAAAGGCCAGACCCGCGCTTAGGAACACAAGGCCAAGCAGAAGACCCAAGGATAGATCGCCAGACGTTGCCTCGATGATACCAGTAAAGAGCGTTGTTCCAGCGTAGCCATATATGAGCGATGCACCGTAAAGCAAAAGCCCCGATGACAAAGCGCCTAGTACAAAGTACTTCAGGCCAGCTTCTGTAGATTTTACGGAGTCGCGGCGCAGGGATGCGACGACGTAAAGAGCCAGCGATTGCAGTTCTAGGCCCATATAAAGGGCCATCAGATCCCCTGCTGAGACCATCATCATCATACCAACGACCGACAGCGCAACGAGCAACGGGTATTCAAATCTCAATAGATCGCGGCGCAACATATAGTCGTGGCTCATCGCCAGAACCGCTGCGGCACTGAACAAGATTAAGACCTTAGCAAAGCGCGCAAAGCCATCATTGATGAACATTCCGCCAAACGCCGTGTCGGTGCCAGCGGGGGCCAGGCCAACCAGCAACCCAAGCACAACAAATACAGCCACCGTGGCCCATGTGGCCCAAGACGCCAAAGCGTCCTTTCCAGAGTAGACAATGGCGACAAGCGCGAACATCGCGAACCCGGCAAGCAGAAGCTCAGGAAGGATGATGGACAGGTCAGACGCGATCATATCAGCGTTCCCTTAGTTCGAGGCCAGTTGCGTGGCGGTCTCAGCCGCATAGGCCGCAACGGAGGTATTGTATTGGTCAACCAGCGCGCTCACCGAGGGGCCGATGATATCAAGTGCAAGCGCGGGGTAGACGCCCAGCAAGATTGTCATCACCACAAGCGGCGCAAAGATAGCACGCTCACGCTGGGACATATCTGTGATGCTCTTCAAGCTTTCTTTGATCAGCTCGCCCATCACCACACGGCGATAAAGCCACAGCGCATAGGCCGCCGACAAAATCACACCGGTACACGCAAATAGTGCAACCCAAGTGTTGGCTTGGAAGATGCCCATCAGCGTGAGGAATTCGCCCACAAAGCCGCTGGTGCCGGGCAAGCCAACATTTGCCATCGTGAACAGCATAAAGATCAGCGCATAAGCAGGCATCTTGTTGACCAACCCGCCATAGGCCTCAATCTCCCGTGTGTGCATTCGGTCGTAGATCACACCGACACACAAGAAGAGCGCGCCAGAGATAAAGCCGTGGCTGATCATCTGGAAAATCGCACCATCGATGCCTTGTTGATTGGCCGCAAAGATCCCCATGGTCACGTATCCCATATGGGCCACGGACGAATAGGCGATCAGCTTTTTCATGTCTGACTGAGCGAGCGCCACTAGAGACGTATAGACGATCGCAATCGCGCTAAGCCAAAACACCATTGGCGCCAGCAAATCTGATGCAACAGGGAACATGGGCAGCGAGAACCGCAAGAACCCGTAGCCGCCCATCTTCAACAGGATCGCAGCCAGAACGACAGATCCCGCTGTTGGGGCCTGAACGTGAGCATCAGGCAGCCAAGTGTGTACCGGCCACATGGGCATCTTCACCGCAAAGCTAGCAAAGAAGGCCACCCACATCAGTGTCTGGGCGCCGCCCACAATCTGGAAGCCCAATATACTGAATGTCTCAGACCCGAAATTATGGTTGAGTAATGCCACCATATCCGAGGTGCCTGCATCCACATACATCGCAACCATTGCGACCAGCATCAGAACCGAGCCAAGGAACGTGTAAAGGAAGAACTTGAATGACGCATAAACCCGAGCAGCGCCGCCCCAGATCCCAATGATCAAGAACATCGGGATCAGGCCCGCTTCGAAGAAGACATAGAACAAGAACAGATCAAGCGCACAGAATACGCCGATCATCAGCGTCTCCAGCACAAGGAACGCGATCATATACTCTGTGACGCGTGTTTTGACATGCCAGGACGCAGCGATGACCAGAGGCATCGTAAAGGTAGTGAGCAGCACAAACAGGACACTGATCCCATCGACACCCATCTTGTACTGAAGGCCAAGAAGCCAGTCTCGCTCCTCGACGAACTGAAAGCCGGTGTCAGTTGGGTCGAAGGCAAAAAGAAGGATCAACGACACAAAGAACGTTGAAGACGTTGCGATCATTGCAAGCCATTTGGCGTTACGCTGAGCGGCCTCATCCTCTCCCCGCAAGAACAGCGCAAGGATTGCCGCCGCGAGCAAGGGAATGAATGTGATGAGGGAGAGAAGGTTTTCCATAGTCTTGTGCCTTTATCCCGCCAACGTCATCCAAGTGACCAACCCGGCGATCCCCAACACCATCGCAAACGCGTAGTGGAAGACATAGCCAGATTGAGCTTGGTTCAGTTTACGGGTGAAGAAGGGAATGATCCCCATAGCGAGCCCGTTGATACCACCGTCAATCGTTGATCCGTCGCCCTTTTTCCAAAGGAAATGGCCAAGGCGCCGCGCGGGGCGCACAAAGATCGCGTCGTAGATTTCGTCTACATACCATTTGTTCAGCAAGAACCGGTACAGCGGCGCCTGCTGCTCAGCGATGATCTTGGGCAATTCAGGCCGGCGGATATACAGCTGAAAGGCCACAAGGAAACCTGCCAACATCGCAAAGAACGGCGCAAGTTTAACCCATGTAGGCACATGGTGCGCGTCGTCCAAAACGTGATTGTCCGGCGCCATATAGATCGCACCTTGCCCCAAACGTGGGTCCGTTTCACCGGGTGCGAGCGGTTCGGCTTTCGCGTGATCGTCCCCGTGATCATCAGAGTGATCATCAGATGCCGCCGATGCTGCATAGGCAGGTGCCACCAGCATAAGGCCTGGGCCCGCGTGATCCTTAGACTTCTCGTGTTGCTCAATCCCGAACCAGTTTTCGACGGCATAGTGATCGCCAAAAAACGGTTTGTACCAAATCATGCCTGCAAAGATCGCGCCTGCAGCCAGAACGCCAAGCGGTATAAGCATCACGGTTGGGCTTTCATGAGCGTGTTCGTGGGTGTGTTTGTCACCGCGCGGCTTGCCGTAAAAGGTCATAAACATCAGGCGCCACGAGTAGAAGCTGGTGAAAAGTGCCGCGATTACCAGCGCCCAGAACGCATACCCGTTGGGTGAGAACGCATAGGCGCTTTCAATGACGGCGTCCTTGGAAACAAAGCCGGCAAAACCAACTGGGAAACCCAGATACAAAAGCGGGATGCCAACACCGGTGATCGCCAATGTACCAATCATCATTGCCCAAAACGTGTACGGCATCTTGTGGCGCAGCCCGCCATAGTTCCGCATGTCTTGTTCGTGGTGCATGCCGTGGATCACCGAGCCTGCGCCCAAGAACAGCATCGCCTTGAAGAACGCGTGCGTGAAGAGGTGGAACATCGCGACGGAATAAACACCTATGCCTGCGGCTACGAACATGTAGCCCAGCTGCGAACAGGTGGAATAAGCAATCACGCGCTTGATATCGTTTTGCACAAGGCCAACGGTCGCTGCGAAAAATGCCGTGAGAGCACCGATAGCGATGATGAAACCTTGGGTCCAATCCGCATATTCGATGATCGGTGACATCCGGCAGACAAGGAAGACCCCAGCCGTTACCATCGTAGCCGCGTGGATCAGGGCCGACACTGGCGTTGGCCCTTCCATCGCGTCAGGCAACCATGTGTGCAGCAGGAATTGCGCCGACTTGCCCATCGCCCCAATAAACAGAAGGAAGGCAACAAGGTTCGCGGCATTCCACTCGCGCCACAGGAACTGAATCTGCGTGTTTGCGATCTCACCGGCTTCGGCAAAAATCACGCTGAATTGTATGCTGTCCGTCAGCAAATAGATCCCGAAAATCCCAAGAAGGAAGCCAAAATCACCCACGCGGTTCACGACAAAAGCCTTGATCGCGGCCGCACCTGCGCTTTGCTTGCGGATGTAAAAGCCGATCAGCAGGTAAGACGCTACGCCCACACCTTCCCAACCGAAGAACAGCTGGAGAAGGTTGTCAGCTGTGACCAACATCAACATCGCAAACGTAAAGAACGATAGATACGCAAAGAAGCGCGGGCGGTAGCTTTCGCCTTCGCGGAAATGCTCATCATGGGCCATGTAGCCAAAGGAATAGAGATGCACGAGCGCCGAAACAGACGTGATCACCACCAGCATCACCGTCGTCAGACGGTCAATGCGAATTGCCCAATCCGTTGCCAGAGTGCCGCTCTCAATCCAACGCAACACCGGAAGGGTGTAGCTGCCGGTTTCATGGGCAAAGGGATCAAAGCTGAGGAAAAGGACCCATGACAGCAGCGCCGAAAGGAACAAAAGCGAAGTCGCCACCCATTGTGCAGCGTTTTCGCCCAGCACGCGCCAGCCAAACCCGCAAATCAGCGCGCCGACAAGTGGGGCAAAGAGAAGGATCGTCTCCATGATGTTAGCCTTTCATCACGTTGACGTCTTCGACGTCGATGGTGCCACGGTTGCGGAAGAAACAGACAAGGATCGCTAGGCCAATTGCAGCTTCAGCAGCTGCAACTGTCAGAACGAAGAGCGTGAAAACCTGCCCAACCAGATCCCCGAGAAACGCAGAAAAGGCAACAAGATTGATGTTCACGCTGAGCAGCATCAACTCGATGGACATCAGCAGGATGATAACATTCTTGCGGTTCAAGAAGAGCCCGAAGATGCCGATGACGAACAATGTCGCCGCGACAGTCAGGTAGTGTTCCAAGCCAATCATAGGTCGTTCCTTACTTCGGTGCGTGAGCACCAAACCCAGTTAAAGAGTTCGGTCTTACAGCCCCTGCCCCGGTTTTACGTCTTTTAGTTCCATCGCTTTTGCCGGATCGCGATACATCTGTGCCAGCACATTCTGGCGTTTAACGTCTTCGCGGTGGCGCAGGGTCAGCACAATCGCGCCAATCATAGCAACAAGAAGGATCAGGCCAGATGCCTGAAACAGATAGATATACTCATCATAGATCAGCAGCCCGAGCGCGCGTGTATTCTCAACGTCACTTGCTGTTGCGTGCGCCAACCGTGTCTCAACCCCGTCAGAAAAGCCCCAAACGCCGGCGGCGATGGCCAATTGTGATAAGATCACCAACCCAATCAACAATCCAAGCGGCAAGTAGCGCGCCATTTCAGCTTTAAGCTCAGCGAAATCGACATCCAACATCATCACAACAAACAAGAACAGCACCGCAACCGCGCCAACATAGACAATGACCAGCAGCATGGCGACGAATTCCGCCCCAAGCAGTACAAAAAGACCGGCGGCAGACAGGAAGGACAGGATAAGCCAAAGCACCGAATGCACCGGGTTGCGGCTGATCACAGTGAACAGTCCGCCCACAACGGCGCTAAGCGAGAATAGATAAAAGGCGATCGTGGCGGCGGTCATTTCGTTTCCCCGTTCTCGTGCTGATCCATCACAGATTTTGCCAATTCCATCGCTTTGGTCATCGCGGGCACGCCCCCGAAAACCGACATCTGTGCGATTGTTTCGGCAATTTCCTGATGTGTGGCCCCGGCTTCAAGCGCGTGGCGTACGGTCAATTTGATTTGCGCATCTGCCACTGCGCCATGAGCGACAAGCCCACCCAATGTCAGAAGCATCCGTGTTTTGGCGTCCAACCCATCGGGGCTTACACCTTTGCCAAAGAAAGTCTCAAGCATGTCCTTGGGCATTGTTGGGCTCATCGCCTCCATCCAAGGAGAAGCGGCCTTGGCCCAATCCTCGGACGCCTTGTGCATCGCTGCAAAAAGGGAGTTATCCATCGGATGCCTCCCCTGTTTCGACAAACACTTCACGCGCAGCATTGAGCGCGTTGATCATGTTTGGAAAGCCCGCATAAAGCGACATCTGCATGATACACTCAGCGATCTCGCGCTCAGTCCAACCCAGATCCAGCGCTGCTTTCACGTGAATTTTGAATTGCGGCCGAACGGATTCCCCCATTGAGGCCAGCGCTGAAACCGTTGCGATCTGGCGGGTCTTCATATCCAGACCTTCACGCGCATAGACACCGCCATAGACCGATGAGACTTGCCATTCCGAAAAGCCGGGCAGCAGATCGTCATAACGATCCGACAGGGCAGCCTCCAACCCCGGCATCACCGCTTCGGACAAAGCACGTCCAGCCTCAAGGGCATTATCGGGCGCAACATGCGTCACCGGTAGGGTGCATCCTGTTCCAGGTTCTTGGCGATCTGAGCTTCCCAACGGTCGCCATTTTCCAGCAGCTTATCCTTGTCATAGAAAAGCTCTTCGCGGGTCTCGGTTGAGAATTCGAAATTTGGCCCCTCAACAATGGCATCCACAGGGCAGGCTTCCTGACAAAACCCGCAATAAATGCATTTGGTCATGTCAATATCGTAACGGGTGGTGCGGCGTGAGCCGTCATCGCGGGGTTCCGCATCGATAGTGATCGCTTGCGCGGGACATACCGCTTCGCAAAGTTTGCATGCAATGCAGCGTTCTTCGCCATTAGGATAGCGGCGCAAGGCATGCTCACCGCGGAAACGCGGGCTAAGCGGGCCTTTTTCGTGCGGGTAGTTCAACGTCGCTTTTGGCGCGAAGAAGTATTTCAACCCAAGTTTCATACCTGTCCAGATGTCCTGAAGCAGAAAGTACTTAGCCGCGCGTGTGTAATCGATCTGTGTCATGGATTATGCCCCACCCCAGCGTGCGAATGCGCCCCAGAACCAGCCGAATTTCGCAGCGAATGCCACAAACACGACCCAGCCCAATGAAAGCGGAAGAAAGACCTTCCACCCGATCCGCATCAACTGGTCGTAGCGGTAGCGGGGAACAATGGCTTTCACCATCGCAAAGAGGAAGAAGAAGAACGCCATCTTGGCAACCATCCAAAGGGGGCTATCCGGAAGGAATGGGATCGGGGACAGCCAGCCACCAAAGAACAGCAAAGACATCAACGCGCACATCAAGAAGATCGCAATGTATTCACCCGCCATAAAGAGCAGGAAAGGCGTTGAGGAATATTCAACCTGATATCCAGCCACCAACTCAGATTCCGCTTCGGGAAGATCAAAGGGAGGGCGGTTGGTTTCGGCAAGCGCCGAGATGAAGAACAGGAAAACCATCGGGAAGTGCGGCAGCCAGTACCAATTAAAGAAACCCGCTCCGCCTTCTTGAGCGGCAACAATGGCGCCAAAGTTCATCGAGCCCGTCGAAATGATCACACCGATAATGATCAGGCCAAGCGAAACTTCATAGGAAATCATCTGCGCAGCTGAACGTAGCGAGCCAAGGAAAGGGTATTTCGAGTTAGACGCCCATCCTCCCATGATTACGCCATAGACCTCAAGCGAGGAGACAGCGAACACGAAAAGAATGGCCACGTTGATATCAGCCAACACCCATGTGCTGTTGAACGGGATCACGGCCCAAGCCAGCATCGCCAGCACAAAGGAAACGAGCGGTGCCAACAAGAAAACCGGTCGGTCTGCACCCGCCGGTATCACGATCTCTTTGACCACGTATTTCAGAGCGTCGGCGACCGTTTGCAGCAGACCAAAGACGCCAACCACATTGGGCCCGCGTCGCATCTGAACAGCTGCCCAGATTTTCCTATCCCCATAAACGAGGAAAAGAAGTGAAATCATCACAAAGCCCACGAGGGCCAGAGATTGCGCCACGAGGATCACTGCGATCCCCGCACCAGTGGAGAAGAATTCGCTCATACCGTGGGTATTCCTTGTTCCCGGCAGTTTGCTACTGTGACTTCGGCGTCAATGGTTCGGAGCCCGCGCGGCAACGCTGGCGAGATGGTGTAAACCGCATCTCCGCGCCAAATGCCACCCTCAACGTACGAAGTTGTGCGCACATGTCGCGCAAAACCATATCCGCGGATCAATGCATATTGTGCGGCAGCGCAGTCACCGTAGCTTTGAACATCGGCCCTATTTCGGGCCCCTTTCATCTCAACAAAGAAGCCAACAAGGTCTCCGTCAAGAAGGCGCGTCTCAATAGGCCCGTATTCGGGGGCAAACGGCACATCCGGCGTTTCGCTAAGTGTATCCATCATGCACCCCCCCGCCGTGGTGAGTAGGACCATGAAGGCCAGCCGCATGTCCGCTTACTCCGCGGCGATCGGCTGGTCCTTGCGGGCCTTTGCGTTTGCGGACAATTCCGCCATCAGTTGACTTGCCCGTGCGATCGGGTTCGTCAGGTAGTGATCCGCGATTGCAGAAATGAAATCGCCTGATCCCAGCTTTCCTTCGGTTGGAATCATCCATTCATTTTCCGGCACTTCGTCAATCGCAGCCAGATGCGGGACCTCAGCAACGAGCACTTTGCGCAAAGCCGGCAGCGAGTCGTAAGGCAAAGTCGCCGAAAGCTCCGCGGACAAAGCGCGCAGGATTGCCCAGTTTTCTTTGGCCTCGCCCGGTGCGAAGCCAGCGCGCAAGGCAAGTTGCGGGCGGCCTTCGGTGTTTACGAAAAGGCCCGGCTCTTCGGTATACGCAGCGCCCGGTAGGATCACGTCAGCGCGGTGCGCCCCACGATCGCCGTGCGACCCCTGATAGATTACAAAAGGCCCATCAGAGATGTCGATCTCATCTGCGCCAAGGTTATAGACCACCTCTGCGTCATCAAGCGCACCCAGCATGCCGTTTTCATTTGTCGCGCCAATATCCATCGCACCCACACGAGCCGCCGCTGTGTGAAGGACCATGAATTTGGACGATCCCGCTTGCGCCGTTTGCATGGCTGTGGCCAAAACAGCAGCGCCGTCTTCGCCTGTCAATGCGCCCTGCCCCACGATCATCACGCCGCGCACGCCGTCTTTGTCGGAATGATCCATCTTGGCCAGTTGGGCCAAAGCCTCACGGCCTGTACCAAGGTGCATATATTCATAGGTAAGATCAATTTTCTCACCGATAACCGCCACTTTGGCGCCACGCGTCCACGCTTTGCGAATCCGGGCATTCAGAACCGGCGCTTCGATCCGGGGATCAGTGCCGATCAGCAAAATCATTTCGGCGTCTTCGATATCTTCAATCGCGGCTGTGCCAACGTATGCGCTGCGGTTGCTTGAGGGCAGCTTGGCACCATCGGTGCGGCATTCAATGGTCCCTCCCGTGGCATCCATCAGCCCTTTGAGCGCATAGGCGGCTTCAACAGGAACCAGATCGCCCACTAGACCTGCAACCTTCTTACCCTTCATTGCCCCGGCCGCGGCACTTAGTGCTTCGGGCCAACTTGCAGGGCGCAATTTCCCGTTTTCACGGATATACGGTTTGTCCAAACGTTGGCGACGCAGCCCATCCCACACAAAGCGGGATTTGTCGGACAGCCACTCTTCGTTCACGCCATCATGATTGCGCGGCAAGAATCGCATCACTTCGCGGCCTTTGGTATCCACCCGGATATTGGAGCCAAGGGCATCCATCACATCAATAGATTCGGTTTTTGTCAGCTCCCATGGGCGCGCATTGAACGCATAGGGTTTTGACGTCAAAGCACCCACGGGGCACAGATCAATGATGTTGCCCTGCAGGTTCGAATCGAGCGTTTGCCCCAAATAGCTTGTGATCTCGGCATCTTCGCCGCGACCCGTCTGGCCCATTTGATCGATTCCTGCGACTTCGGTGGTGAAACGCACACAACGCGTACACGAAATGCAGCGGGTCATATGTGTTTCAACAAGCGGACCAAGGTCCAGGTCTTCTGTTGCACGCTTCACTTCCCGGAAACGGCTGAAATCCACACCATAGGCCATCGCCTGATCTTGAAGATCACACTCACCACCCTGATCGCAAATTGGGCAATCAAGCGGGTGATTGATGAGAAGAAACTCCATTACGCCTTCGCGTGCTTTCTTCACCATCGGGCTGTTGGTCTTAACTTCCGGTAGCTCACCATTGCGGCCGCCGCGCAAATCCTTGACCTGCATAGCACAAGACGCGGCAGGCTTGGGCGGGCCGCCAACAACCTCAACCAGACACATGCGGCAGTTACCGGCAATGGAGAGGCGCTCGTGATAGCAAAAGCGCGGGATTTCGATCCCCGCCTCTTCACAGGCTTGGATCAGCGTCATCGCCGGATCCACTTCAACTTCATTTCCGTCGATGATGATTGTGCGGAGGTCGGTCATCTAGGGGTCACCTTGTTCTCAGCAGACGCCCCACGCTTGTGCCTTGGGCAATCTCTTTTTGTCCTGTTATGCAGTAAGTGGATGGCACGTCAGGATCAACGCCTTTTGATGCGAGATATTGGCGCGCCTCGGCCTCAAGATGTGCTCGAGCCACTTTATCATCTACAAATTCATCAATTTCAGCGTCTGAAAACCCCGCGCTTTTGGCTGCCGCCTCAATCGAATTCAGAAAATTGAACGCGCGCAGCATGCGAGGGCTGATATCATCGCACTGCCGGCGGATCGTATCTGCAACGGCCAGAGACAACAGCCCAGTACGAACTTCTGCGATGTCACCGGGACTGCGCGCGACGACCGGGGCCGCCAACGGGGCTAAGATCAAGGCAAGAACAACAGTGAAACGCATCATTGTGCTGCCTCCACAAAATAAGCGCCTATGGCGGTGCCTGCGCCCATTTCAGAGCGCGCGGCTGCGCAAAGCTTAGCCTCATTGGGGTCTTCAAGGTCATGGCGCGCGACAAAAGCTGCTTGAAGATCTGCGATCGCGGTCTCTACCCCGGTCAATGTAGTGATCTGATCGCCGGAAATGCCTTCGGCACTGAGACGTACAATCACTGATTCCGCAGCCATGTTTGCGTGATCTATATCCAACCCAACCTCCGGGCAGAAACTCGCCACCTGTTCGGCGGTGGAAACAGTGAAAAGGGCTTCAATATAGTAATCGGGAGCGGCTTGCTGCGCGGCAGCTGAGCCTGCGATAGCGACCATCCCAAGGGCGGTGGTCAAAATGAACTTGTTCATGCGATGTCCTGTTTTTGCGGCCTTATCGAATGCGGGCCTATCTTCTTGTGTCTCGGACTCTACAAGCAATCTCCCTGTGTGATATTCAATATCAGGGGAAAACTTCGCCTAAAACCCGCAGGTTTTCGCCAAACACGCCATCAAGTACATCCATGCGTTTCATGCATGCGCGCGGTCTTCACCTGATCCCAACCAAAGGCATGGTCACTGGCCCCGTGCGCGTTCAGATGCTGCAACCGCTCCAAGGCTTCATTAAGCGACGGATAGAGGCCGTCTTCGATCCACCACATCACAAAATGCTGCTGCCCCATCACTTCAAACCATTCTTTGCGACGGGCATAAAATTGTTTGTGGATCGTGCCCCAAACAAAGGCTTCAAGCGCTTCAACGCTGCCCCATACTGTCAGATTCGCAACATAAAGCGGATCTCCGTCAATCTTGGCGTCAGTGTTTCCCCTGCCTGGCTCCCCGGATTCTTCCATCATCCAAACAAATCCCGGCATGCGTTTGCCAAGACCATTCACACGATCCAAATTGTCCATAAAATCACGAACCTTTGGGTCGTCCGTAGGCGCCAAAAGCCGCCCCACATTCAGCTGCGCAAGTTGCATCGCATCTTCCCTTTTTCGCACTTAAATCAACAAAAACCGCCAACCAGTCTGCAACCACATCTGCAATTTTTTCAGCTGAAGCGTTTGCAATCTGATCGGGCCAAAAGGCCGACTACGTCGCTTCTTAGCCCGCTTTACGCAAAAGTTGGCCCAGCGGCGTGCGCCACTCATGTTCTGCCGCTGCCGCCGCACACATTTCCGATTCTGTGCTTTCTAGGCCAAAATCGTATTTCTCGACAAAACCCTGCACATACGGCTCAAACCGTTCATCAGGAATGGATGCATAGGGCCAAGGTCGTGAACGCACGCCCCGATCTGACATCTTGCCAAGAATCGCTAAGAAGTGCCGGTCATAGCTGGCATGATCGAATTCAAACCCCGGACACGCCTCTGAGAACACGCGTGCAAGGCGCTCCTCAAAGGTCGCTTTGACCAAAAACTCCGGCGCAGGGACTTTGGTCTGCGCTGCCGCTGCACTTGCCCAAAGGCAAAGAAGCAACGCGCGCCAGATCACTCCGCCGCGACCGGAATCCGCTTATGCTTGATCCGGTCTTCGATCTCGTCGCGGAAGTTGCGGATGAGGCCCTGAATGGGCCAAGCCGCCGCATCGCCAAGTGCGCAAATGGTATGACCTTCGACCTGCTTGGTTACATCCCAGAGCATATCGATTTCTTCAGGTTCGGCTTCGCCTTTTACCAAACGGTCCATGACCCGCATCATCCAGCCTGTGCCTTCGCGGCATGGCGTACATTGGCCACAGCTTTCGTGTTTGTAAAATTTGGCCAGACGCCAGATCGCTTTAATAATGTCCGTGCTGTTATCCATCACGATCACTGCAGCGGTTCCAAGCCCGGAACCCAGATCACTTCGCAGGTAATCGAAGTCCATGATCGCGTCCTTCATGTGCTCTCCGCGCACACAAGGCACTGACGAGCCCCCGGGAATCACCGCTTTGAGATTGCCCCAGCCGCCGCGTATGCCGCCGCAATGCTTCTCAATCAGCTCTTCAAAAGTGATGCTCATCGCCTCTTCGACAACGCAAGGCTGGTTCACATGGCCGGAAATCGCAAAGAGTTTAGTCCCGTGGTTGTTTTCGCGGCCAAAGCCTTTGAACCAATCGCCACCCCGGCGCAAGATCGTGGGGACCACAGCGATGGATTCCACGTTGTTCACAGTTGTCGGGCAGCCGTAAAGCCCGGCGCCTGCCGGGAAAGGCGGCTTCATGCGCGGCATGCCCTTTTTGCCTTCAAGGCTTTCAATCAGGGCTGTTTCTTCGCCGCAGATATAAGCGCCCGCTCCGTGGGCGAGGTAAATATCAAAATCCCAACCAGATTTGGCAGCGTTCTTGCCAACAAGGCCAGCCTCGTAGGCTTCATCAATCGCATTCTGAAGCGCTTCTTTTTCACGGATATACTCGCCACGAATGTAAATGTAGCAGGCATTTGCGTTCATCGCGAAGGACGCGATCAGGCAGCCTTCGATCAGCGTATGGGGATCATGGCGCATGATTTCGCGGTCTTTGCAGGTGCCCGGCTCGGATTCATCTGCATTCACCACCAGATACGCAGGGCGACCGTCGCTTTCTTTGGGCATAAATGACCACTTCAGGCCCGTCGGGAAACCAGCGCCACCGCGCCCGCGCAACCCCGAGGCCTTCATCTCGTCCACGATCCAATCGCGGCCCTTCTTGATGATGGCTGCTGTGCCATCCCAATGACCCCGCGCTTGCGCGCCTTTGAGCGTACGGTCATGCATCCCATAAAGGTTGGTAAAGATGCGATCCTGATCTGCGAGCATGGGTGCGATCCCCTTTGGCCTAACGTTCGTTTCTCTTTCGCCACAACTGGACCGAAACCACAAGCGCCCAAAAGAGCGCACCAAGGGCCATAAGGTCAAAAAGATAGGCGTATTTGATGGGCAGTTCCAAAAGCCGCCCCACCATGTGCGCAGCAAGCCACAGTAAAATAGAACCCGCAATCACAAGCGCAACGGTGCGTCCTGTGCGTGCGCGGGCCAATTCACGATCAGTCGGTGGGCCACCAACGGCAGGCGCTTTGGGCGTGTCGGGTTTGGAACGCGCAACCGGCATCCCCACCCCATTTCGTACCACTTGTTTTCGTTTTGCTGCCATTGCTCAGACGTAACGCGCACGCAGCCGGGAGAAAAGGGTTTAGACAAAAAAGGCGCGCTTGAATGAAGTGCGCCTTAAATGCTGTGGAACAAAAGCCGTCTAGTAAACCTTGCCGTCTTCTACTTTCTTGGAGAAGTCTGTTTCACCGCCTTCGGCCAGGATCTTGGCTTGCTCGACCCATTCGTCACGGGTCACGCGGCCACGGAAGCCTTCAAGATTTGCATTCACCCACGCCACCTCGTCAGGGGACCAGTTGGCGATTTGATCGAAATGGTAAAAGCCAAGACTATTGCACAGCTTCTCCATTTTCGGGCCAATCCCTTTGATTTCCTTAAGATTATCGGCCTTGCCATCGCGCGCTGCGCTCAAAGCTTCGGGGCGTGTGCCTTCGTCTTTACCTTCGATCTTGCCATCGCCGTCATAATCCACCTCTGCAGGGGTGGTAGCTGCCGCTGGTTCCTCAGCAGTAGGTGCAACAGGCTCAGGATCAGCCACAGGTTCCGGCGTTTTCACAAATGCAGCAGGCTCAGGTGTAGGCACTGGCTTCGGAACGCTACGAGCAGGCTTAGCGGCTTGGGCGACAGCTGATTGAGCTGCAGGCCGACCTTTGCAGAACACGAGCGTAAAAATCACGCCCAGTGCAAAAAGCAAAAGGAGGCCGCAGAAAAGCGCTGCGGTCCACGACACCCCCGCAAGAAAGCGCAGTATCAAAGCCGCCAAAACGCCAATGAGCGCAGCAAGCAAAAACGAATTGAACCTACAAGTTCTGTCCGCATCGTAGATATCCATAAATGTCCCCCCGGGCAATCAAAACTGCAGCGTCAGTACACGCCACCATCTTTTACCCGCGAAGAAAACTGTGTTTCGCCGCCTGCGGCAAGCGTTTTTGCTTGTGAGACCCATTCGTCCCGGCTCACACGCCCCTTAAAACCAGCGAGATTTGTATCTACCCAAGCAATTTCATCAGCCGTCCAAGCTGCGATTTGATCGAAGTGGTAGAACCCGAGCGAGTTGCACAGCTTTTCAAGTTTCGGCCCGATCCCTTTGATCTGCTTGAGATCATCTGGCTGTCCGTCGCGTGCGGCGTCCAACGTTTTGGGCTTCGTGCCGGCTTCTTCAGCTAACGGAGCCGCTGCTTCAGTTTTGGCTGCAGGCTTTGCCTTCTTAGCAGGCTTAGCCTTGGCTGGTTTTTCAGTTTTGGACTGTTCTTTTTCCTGCTGCACTGCCGATTTGGGGCGTGGCTGCGCCTTTGGTGGTGTGGTCTTGCCACCCTTGGACACCCACGGCGTTAGGATCGGAACTTCGGTTCCGTCGATCCGCTTAACTGTGTCTCCAATATCCGCAGCAAGCTGCACGCTTGCATTGTATTGCGTGTGCCCGCTCTCGTACTCTTTGAGTGACGTCAGACCGCCCTCAGGCTCTGCCGCGTACCGCCCATTTTGTGGCCCTGGCAGCGGCACCTTGCCGGCACGAAGCTCAGCGACGATCTCGGTAAAGCGCTCGGTCGTCAGGTCTTCGTAATAATCCTTGCCGATCTGGGCCATCGGCGCATTCGAGCAAGACCCAAGACATTCGACTTCTTCCCAGCTCAATTTGCCATCCGCAGAGATCGCGTGGGGCTCTACGGCGATTTCCTTTTTGCAGACTTCCACAAGATCTTCTGCCCCGCAGATCATGCAAGACAACGTTCCACAAATCTGAATATGAGCAACAGATCCAACAGGTTGTAGCTGGAACATGAAGTAAAAGGTCGCAACCTCCAGAACGCGGATATAGGCGAGATCAAGCATCCGGGCGACCTCTTCGATCGCTGGGCGAGAGAGCCAACCTTCCTGCTCTTGGGCGCGCCACAAAATTGGAATTACGGCACTGGCCTGACGGCCTTCAGGGAATTTGGTCATCTGCCCTTGGGCCCATTCCAAATTGGCAGGCGTAAAGGCAAAGCTATCGGGCTGTTCAGCGTGGAGACGGCGGAGCATCAGTTCATATTCCTACTGCATAAAGGCACAGAGCGGCAGCGATGGCAGACGCACCAGCCGCGGACAGATGTTTGGCAAAAGGGAGCCCGACCCGGGCATAGATGTAGACATCAGACAGGCTAGCAACGATGAACCCCAACTGGAGGCCCAGCATAACCCGTAAGTCGCCGTAAATCACCGTCATCACAGTGAACGCGAAAAACGTGACATAGCGGCCCGTCATCACTTGGGGCAGGTGTTCGCTTTGGTGCGTCAGATACGCCAACCCACGTTGCGGATTCCACAGCATGAGCGCCGCAATTCCACCCGTTACGGTCAACGTCACAACGGACGTAAAGATATAGACAGCCGTGAAAACGGTCACCGGTCAATCTCTCCGAAGACAACATCAAGTGTTCCGATGATCGCCGCGACATCCGCAAGCTGGTGGCCTTTGCACATGTAATCCATTGCCTGAAGGTGCAAAAAGCCCGGCGCACGCAGTTTTGCGCGATATGGCTTGTTTGACCCATCGGCCACCAAATAGACACCAAACTCACCCTTTGGAGCTTCAACCGCGCAATACACTTCACCCTCAGGCACATGGAAGCCTTCTGTGTAAAGCTTGAAGTGGTGAATGAGCGCCTCCATCGAGGTTTTCATTTCACCACGCTTAGGGGGTGTCACCTTACCACGAGCAAGGATATCGCCCTGGCCTTCCGGCGCACGCAATTTTTCTATCGCTTGCAACATGATCGAAAGCGACTGCCGCATTTCTTCCATCCGGCAAAGGTAGCGATCATAGCAATCGCCATTCTTGCCGACGGGCACTTGGAATTCGAATTCGTCATAGCATTCGTAGGGCTGCGAGCGTCGAAGATCCCATGCCATGCCAGATCCGCGCACCATCACGCCGGAAAAGCCGTAATCCAGCACATCCTGCTCGCTGATGATGCCGATATCAGCATTCCGTTGCTTGAAGATCCGGTTCTCAGTGAGCAGACCGTTAATGTCGGACAGAACTTTGGGGAAGCTGTGACACCACGCTTCGATATCGTCTATAAGCGATGGCGGCAGATCCTGGTGCACACCACCAGGACGGAAATAGGCAGCGTGAAGCCGCGCGCCGCAAGCCCGCTCGTAAAACACCATGAGCTTCTCGCGTTCCTCAAAGCCCCAAAGCGGCGGCGTGAGCGCGCCTACATCCATTGCTTGCGTGGTGACATTAAGGAGATGAGACAGTATGCGCCCAATTTCCGAATACAAAACCCGGATCAACTGCGCGCGGCGCGGCACTTCAACGCCGGTAAGCTTTTCAATCGCAAGGCACCAAGCATGCTCTTGGTTCATCGGGCTTACGTAATCAAGCCGGTCGAAATAGGGAAGGTTTTGCAGATAGGTGCGGCTTTCCATTAGCTTTTCAGTGCCGCGATGCAAAAGGCCGATATGCGGATCACACCGCTCCACAATCTCACCATCAAGCTCAAGTACCAGCCGCAAAACACCGTGCGCCGCAGGGTGCTGAGGCCCAAAGTTAATATTGAAATTGCGTATCTGTTGTTCGCCCGTCAGGGCATCGTCAAACTTACTGCCATCCATCATGCCATTGCCCTTTTCAGGTTGTCTTGCCAGCGTGCTGGCAGGGGTCCGACGTTCGTCGCAACCCAATCATATTGATGTTGAAGGAATGCCGCCACCCTAGGGCGCAATATTTCTTCCATCGGGGCGTGTTCACCGACATGCGCCCTTTGTTCATTTGCGGGAACATAGTCGATTCCCAAAAATGCGCTCAATTTTTTTAAGCCATCTGGGGTAAAAAGTTCTTCAGTAAATCCGACGAGCAATCGTTCTTTGGGCACAACCCGCCGCAACTTCGAAACCGTTGCTGGGTAGTCACCCCGTTCCATGATATGCGGCTCGCGTTTTCGTTTGACGACGCGCCAAAGGATATGCGTGGCTTTTGCTTCGTAGTTTTCGTCAGCCGTCGCATTTCGAAGCGCTTGCATCCGGACGTGGCTCCAAAGCCGATCGATCGGGTCACGCATCAGATAGACAAATTTTGTTGTCTCGCTCAGGTTTAACATTCGGTTCAGTGTGCTTTCGGGCAAGGTGGCATAGTTTGGAGTGATGTCCGCGACAAGTTTTGCGTCCTCTGCTTCACCCGCCAACCAAGCTGCATAAGCCGTGTCATACGAGCGGTCCTCACCCAGAGTTACAATCAACTTTGCCATTGACTGAATCCGCCGGTCCGCATTGTTTACACGCCATATCGTGCCATCTGCTCTATCGCGGTCTACGGCTTCCTCCCGTAGGGTCCGCAAGGCTTGCAAGCGCTTCTTAAAGTTCCTGATCTGGTTCGCTTGCGCGACCGGGTCAAAGGTATCCCAATAATGCGCCTCTTTTACCGCCGGCAATGAACATGACGGGTGTTCATGCAAATGCCTGTACAGCCAAGTTGTGCCTGCCTTTGTGGCACCAACGCAATAAAGGACAGTTGGATCCGACACTTAAGTTTCTCTCATGTTCCCAGTAGAACCCGAAACGGATTGTCCATCTAATCAGACGCATTTGGATACACACAACCTATCCCCCGCAGGGGATATAACGAGCATGGTTCTAACTTGCCTGTTCTTTGGCCTTGTCATCGCCCGGCAACACGTATTCTGCCCCTTCCCAAGGGCTCATGAAGTCGAACTGGCGGTATTCCTGAACCAGACTCACAGGCTCATAGACAACGCGCTTTTGCTCTTCATCGTAACGAACTTCAGTATAACCGGTCGTCGGGAAATCCTTGCGCAGCGGATAGCCGCGAAATCCATAATCGGTGAGGATGCGACGCAGATCCGGGTGCCCGGAAAATAGAATGCCGAACATATCGAACACTTCGCGCTCAAACCAGTTGGCCGACGGTGTGATGTCTGTAATGGACGGGATCATCTCATCTTCGCGAATAGACACCCGCAGGCGGATGCGGTGGTTCTGAAACATGCTCAGGAAGTGGTACACCACGTCAAACCGCTTTGCCCGCTCTGGATAGTCCACGCCGGTGATGTCCACGAGCGTTGAAAATGCCGTGGCCTTGTCGGTCAT
>CALKJA010000009.1 GCA_937995865.1 uncultured Paracoccaceae bacterium
AGGCTCGGCTTATTAGAGCGCAATCTGCCTAATTTTACAGCCAATGGTGCCTTAAAAGACCGATCAGCGCCTATTCCGACGGTCGGGGTATCCCGCACCGGGCGTCGATCTTAAGAACACTTGGCGCAACCCGAGTTGCGCGGCGCAGAGCCCGCGCAACAATGCATGCCGAATGTCTTAGCGCTTTGGTGTAAAGACGTTGTCGCCCTGCGCAGGATGCCCAGACATATTGCTATTGCGTAAGAATGATGCGCGCCCACGCGCATGGGCTGCAGTTCCTGCCACCACATAGACCGCGTCCAAGAGCTCGCTCACCAAGATTGGCAACAAGATTAGCCCCAACAACACGGTCAAAAAATCGGGAACGGATACTTGCATGAACCCCGCATCCGCCCATGTGGACGCGACCCGCGCCACCGCGCCCACATCCCAGCTTGTTACAAAGGTCACCACCGCGAAGAGCAAGATCGGTGTGCCAACAAAAACCAACAGCCGCAGATTGGTCAGACCGGCACAGCCAATTTCCCAAAGCACCACGCCGCGTGATTGCGCGTGCGCTATGCGATATAAGCAGGACACAAGGGTGCCGATGATCGGAATCAATTTTATTACCCGCCAAAGCCCGGTTGCCGGCATGTCTGCATGTGGCGTTGCCGCAACAAATCGGTCAATACGCCCTGTTTGATCTTCAGTGTCACTCATTTTGCATTCCTTAACTGACTTGACGCCGCGCGCCCAAACCCTCACATCGCTGCGCCATGACAAACGCAAAAATTCCCCATGCACAAGTCCCCTCTGTCGCCCTTATTACGGGCGCATCCCGGGGTCTTGGCGCGGCTTTGGCCGAAGCCCTTGCTCCAACCCATCATATCGTTGCGGTTGCGCGCACGATCGGCGGGCTTGAGGAGTTGGACGATCGCATCAAAGCCAAGGGTGGTGAGGCAACACTCGCACCGATGGACGTGACGGATGCAGGTGCGATGCAACATTTGTGCCGCTCGGTCTTTGATCGGTGGGGGTCCGTCGCGCTCTGGGCTCATACCGCGATCCATGCGGCCCCCCTGGCCCCAGCACCAATGATTAATGACAAAGACTGGTCCAAGAGCATTGAGGGCAATCTCAATACAACGCACCGCCTGATCACTTATGTTGCGCCGCTTTTGGGGCAATCAGGCACTGCGCTGTTCTTTGACGATCCGCTGCCCGGCAGCAAGTTCTCGGCTGCCTATGGGGCATCCAAAGCCGCACAGATCAGCCTTGCACGTGCGTGGTTTGAAGAAACCAAGCGCACGGGCCCGCGTGTGATGATCCACACACCCGCTCCAATGCCCACTGCCTTGCGGGCACGGTTCTATCCGGGCGAAGATCGCGGGAAACTGGCAGATCCCCATGCTGAAGCCGCTGCAATTCTTGCCACTCTTTGACCTACACCTCTGTTGTTTGCGAAATACGCGCTCCACAGGCCTTCCAAGTCGTCAGCATTCTTGCCCGTTGGCCACGAAGCCGCTAAGCCCGATCCATGCGTATTCTTCTTACAAATGATGACGGTATCAACGCCCCTGGCCTGGCCACTTTGGCCGCGATCGCCGCTGAGCTGACAGAGCCCGCTCATATCTGGACGGTCGCCCCAGCGTTTGAGCAATCAGGCGTTGCTCATTGCATCAGCTATACCCAACCTATGATGCTTTCGGAGCTTGCACCGCAGCGCGTCGCCGTGGATGGCTCCCCGGCGGATTGCGTGATCGCCGCACTCTATGAGGTCATGGCGGATGCCAAGCCGGATCTTATCCTGTCTGGTGTGAACCGAGGTAATAATTCAGCTGAGAATGCGATGTATTCGGGTACGCTTGGCGCCGCGATTGAAGGCGCGTTGCAAGGGGTGCCAGCTATCGGGCTTTCACAGTTTTACGGCCCCTCTAATGCGCGTGCGAGCGATCCGTTTGAAGCCGCAAAGAACCACGGTGCCGCCACTGTTCGGCGCATCCTTGAAGCTGGCTTTGATCTTGGGTCTGACTATCCGCTTTTTTACAACGTCAACTTCCCACCGGCCCCGGCTGAGGACGTCAAAGGCACCCGCATGGTCGCCCAAGGCCGCCGTCCCGGCACATGCTTTGGAGCTGAAGCCTCAACGGCACCCAACGGGCGGCGGTTTTTGTGGATCAAAGGTGGCAATCAGCAGGTCGCCACTTTGCCCGGCACGGATGCTGCCACAAACCTGGAAGGCTATATTTCAATAACGCCCATGCGCGCCGATCTGACGGCCTATGACGCGCTGCCTATTGATCAGGACGTCTGAGCTGATGGACGCAGCCGCCGAACGTAAGATGCAGTTCCTATACCAGCTGCGCTCCAAGGGCGTGACGGATAAGGCGGTTCTTTTGGCGATGGAAAAGATCGACCGAGGCCCTTTTGTGCAGGGGCTTTTTGCAGAGCGCGCCTATGAAGACACGCCTTTGCCGATCGCGTGCGGTCAAACGATTTCGCAGCCGTCTGTCGTGGGATTGATGACGCAGGCTTTGAAAGTTACGCCCCGCGACAAGGTGCTCGAGGTTGGCACCGGGTCTGGGTATCAGGCGGCGATTTTGTCCTGCTTGGCGCGGCGGGTTTATACCGCCGATCGCCATCGGCGGCTTGTCCACGCGGCGCGCGCGATCTTTGCAGAGCTGGACCTTGTAAACATCACTGCCTTTACGGCTGACGGCTCATATGGGCTGAAAGAGCAGGCTCCGTTCGACCGCATTTTGGTGACAGCAGCCGCCGAAGATCCCCCCGGGCCGCTCTTGGCCCAGCTTAAGATTGGGGGTATAATGGTGGTGCCGGTGGGCCAATCGGACGCGGTGCAAAGCTTGATCCGCGTGACCCGCCATGAGCGCGGCTTTGACTATGATGAATTGCGCCCTGTGCGCTTTGTCCCCCTGCTTGAAGGGCTTGGGGATACCTAAAGACTACGATTTCGACCTCGGACCAATAATAACAAACCGAGGCGAACCATGAGCATTGAGGTGACGGGATGGGTTTTCCCTTTAGAATTCGGGCGCTTGCGCCCCTGATTGCTGCGGCAGCGCTTGCGGGCTGCACCGACGGCTTTGATTTTGACCTACGCGACGGGCTGGGCGGGTTTGATACGTCCAACGCAGTGCAAACTGCCACCCAACCACGCCCAGAGCCAGATAGTCGCGGGGTCATCTCATATCCAACCTACCAAGTCGCCGTGGCGCGTGCGGGAGATACCGTTTCCAGCGTGGCCGATCGTGTGGGTTTGGATGCGCAAGAACTTGCCGGTTTTAACGGGCTTAAGGTGGGTGTGAACCTGCGCGCGGGTGAGATTATTGCCCTGCCCCAGCGTGTCGCCAATCCGTCTGCGGCAACCGGGGCCGTGGATATCGCGGATATTGCCGGTGGCGCAATCGAGCGCGCGCCTGAAGATGCCATCCGCCCAGCCAGTGTTTCAACCACAACGCTTCCTCCAGCAGCGGTGCAACCGGGACCAGAGCCGGTCCGCCACAAAGTCCAGCGTGGCGAGACTGCATTTACCATTGCTCGCCTCTACGACGTCCCCCTGAAATCTTTGGCAGAGTGGAACAGCCTGAATGCGGATCTTGATATCCGCGAGGGCCAATTCTTGCTGATCCCGGTGACAAATGGCGTGCGTCCCACTGCGGTGACGGCGCCGGGCGCAGGCTCGGCCACGCCCACCCCGCCAAGCTCAACGCAACCTGTGCCATCCACGGATGCCACACCAGCTGCGCAAGCCACGCCTGCAATTCCCACCCCGGATATTGGCACACAGACTGCATCGACGGATACCGCAGAGTTCCTGCCACCGGTCCAAGCGCCAGTTATTCGCGCCTATGCGGCAGGCCGCAACGAGGGTGTGGATTTCGGTGCCCCTGCAGGGGCGTCTGTGAAGGCGGCGGCGGATGGCACAGTTGCAGCAGTCACGCGCGATACCAATAATGTGGCGATTGTGGTGATCAAGCATGATGGCAATTTGCTGACCGTCTACACCCAAGTTGACGGGCTGAAGGTTGCGCGCGGCGATCGCGTTCGCCGCGGCCAAGAGATTGCCAAGGTGCGCGCTGGCGATCCAAGCTTCCTGCATTTCGAGGTCCGAAACGGGCTTGAGAGCGTGGATCCTGCCAACTATATCGGCCTTTGATCGACCCCGCCTGCGGACCTTCAATCGGTTCAGCAGGCGGGCATAGGCGCCGTCAGATCGCGCGGATTGCCTACATTGCCTACGTCAACGTCACGCCACGACGCCCGGCTAGATCAGTGAAATACTGCCACGCCACCCGGCCAGACCGCGCACCGCGCGTGGCCTGCCATTCGATTGCTTCGGCGCGCAACGTGTCTGCATCAATCTCAACACTATGCGCATCGCAATAGCCCTGGATCATCGCAAGATATTCGTCCTGATCGCAGGGATGAAACCCAAGCCACAGCCCAAAGCGATCAGAGAGTGATACCTTTTCTTCGACCGCCTCGCCCGGATTGATGGCGCTGGAACGTTCGTTTTCGATCATGTCGCGAGGCATCAGGTGGCGCCGGTTAGACGTTGCATAAAGCACCACATTTTCGGGCCGGCCTGCAATGCCCCCATCCAGTACGGCTTTTAGGCTTTTGTAGTGCTGGTCATCATGGGAAAATGACAGGTCGTCACAAAAGAGCACAAACCGTTCTGACGCGCTGCGCAGTAGTTCAAGAAGCCGCCCGATGCTGGGCAGATCCTCGCGTTGCACTTCAACGATCTTTAACGGATGACCTTCGCCGACCACCGCCCCATGTATCGCCTTAACCAGCGAGGATTTGCCCATCCCCCGCGCGCCCCAAAGCAGAGCGTTATTGGCGGCAAACCCGGCTGCAAATTGGCGCGTATTGGCCAATAGCGTATCGCGGGAGCGGTCGATGCCCAAAAGCAGCGAAAGATCGATCCGGTTGACCCTATCTACCGGACGCAGCGCATCCGGATCGGCTTGCCACACATACGCGTCTGAAACGCCGAAATCAGGGGCGGTTGCGGGCGGCGGTGCCATCCGCTCAAGAGCCGCGGCAATACGCGCCATTTCGCCCAGATGCGCCTTGTCCGGGTTACCGCCCAAGATCGCCGCCATCGTCTTCGTCATCTGCATCCTCAAAGGCGTTTTCGCCGTGGATATCTTCGTCCCACAGACCTTGCGCCTTAAGATCAGCTTCGCGGCGTTTTTCGATCCGTTTTACAAGCTGAATAGACACCTCATAAAGACCATAGACCGCAACAAAGAGGATGACTTGAGTCAGAATGTCAGGCGGCGTCACGATACCCGCAAGCACAAGGATCGCCACAACGGCGTATTTGCGCACAGCGGCCAAACCTCTTGAAGACACAAGCCCGGCCTTGCCTAACAGCGTGAGCAGAACCGGAAGCTGAAAACACAGGCCAAAGGCCATGATGAACGTGATCGTCAGCGAAAGGTATTCAGCGACAGATCCCTGAAAAGCGATGCCAGCCGTACCGCTTTCAACCTCCTCACCCACAGCAGCGCCCGTATCAGGCGCGATTTGTTGGAAGTTAAGGAAGAAATCAAAGGCCAACGGGATCACGATATAGAACGCAAAAGACGCCCCAAGCGCGAACATAAAGGGCGACGCCAAGAGGAAGGGCAAAAACGCCCCCTTCTCAGACTTATAAAGCCCCGGAGCCACAAACCGCCAAAGTTGATAAGAGATCACCGGAAACGCGAGCGCAAAGCCACCCATCAGTGAGATCTTGATAGCAACAAAGAAGCCTTCTTGCAGGCGGATCAGGATAAGCCCGCATTCTTGCCCTCGTTCGGAAAGTGCCGCGCAGATTGGCGTCGTGAGGTAATTAAAGATTGGGTTCCAGACCGCAAAGCAGATGAAAATGCCAACAACAAATGCAAGTGCCGAACGGATGAGCCGCGTGCGCAATTCCGCCAGATGTTCAATCAACGGGGCAGCGCTGTCTTCCATTTCGTCTTGTTTGGTGTCTTGCGCGCTCATGCGTCACCTTCGGGCTTAGGCTTAGGTGCCGCTTTTCTGGCGGCAGGTTTCTTAGCGGTCGTTTTTTTCGCAGTAGTTTTCTTTGCAGCAGGCGTCTTAGCAGGCGCCTTCTTTACAGCCGCCTTTTTAGCAGGTGCCGCTGGTTCAGTTGCCGGTTTGGCGGCCGGTGCAACATCAAGTGTTGCGTCTTGCGTTGCACTCTCACCCGCATCCTGTGCGGCCGCCTCTGCACGCTTAGCAGTTTCGCGGGCTTTTGTTGCGTCCTGGATCTTACGGGCCGCTTCAGCCCGTTCCTGTGCGAGTTTGGCTGTCTCGGGGCCCATCGCTTTTTGCGTTTGCCCCGGCTCCCACTTGTCAAAAGTGTCGGCGGCGTCCTTGAGCGCGTCCATTCCAAAGTTGCGCGGGTTGGAAAGACCTTTAAGATCTTTGGCGATGTCAGACGCGCCCGAGGCATCCGCCGCCTCGTTCATGGCCGAAGAAAATTCACGCGCCATGCGCCGCACCTTGGCTGTCATTTTGCCAAGCGCCTGAAACATCACAGGCAAATCCTTAGGGCCAACGACGATCAACGCCACAACCCCGACAAGGATCAATTCACTCCAGCCCATAGACCGCGCTCCCGCTCATTTGGGTCAGGCCCGTATTATGCTTTGTCTTTTTCGTCTTCGGGCGTCACATCGCGCGCCACTTCGGCCTCGGCTTTTTCAAGCTCATCGGTGCCTTCTTGAACACCTTTCTTGAAGGACGTGATGCCCTTACCGACTTCGCCCATGAGCGAGCTGATCTTGCCCCGACCAAACAGCACAAGCACGACAACGGCAATCAGCAGCCAGCCGACGGGGGGAATGTTTGTCACAAAAAGAGGTGTCATTTGAGGTCTCCTAACGGTGCGCCCCTGCCGGGCGGTTACATATCTTGGCTTTAGTTACGCGGTTGGCGGCCCCCCGAAAAGCAACCACCGCCCCATTTTATTGGAATTTAGGGGTGGCACGTCGCTTTTCATGCCATTATTCTGTCAGTTGTCAGAATAATGGCATGAGCCATGTGTTCGGGACGCGAAAAGGACACTCAAATGGCCCGCAGTGACCGACTCATCGAATTGATCCAGATCTTGCGCGATGGACGGCTGCACCGGGCGCAGGACATGGCAGATCAGCTTAGTGTTTCATTGCGCACGCTTTACCGTGATATGGATACCCTTGCGGCTTCGGGCATCCCCGTTGAGGGTACGCGCGGGATTGGCTACCGCGTTACTGCGGCCATCACGCTGCCGCCTCTAAACCTGACCAAAGTTGAGCTAGAGGCGTTGCATCTTGGCATGGCCGTTGTGGGCGATGCGAGCGACCCGGAGCTAAAAGAGGCAGCAAGGTCCCTCTCGGCAAAAATTGACGCGGTGCTCCCCGAAGATCGCCGGTCTGCGCCCACGGGGTTTGGCTTCGCAGTCTATCCCTTTGCGGATGCCGCCTTTGGCTTTCAGCACATGCCTTCACTGCGCCGCGCTATCCGCGCCCGGCAAAAAGTCCGAATTGAGATCAAACAAAAAGCGCGCTCGATCCGCCCCCTTCAGTTGGACTATTGGGGGCGCGTTTGGACGGTGCTGGCATGGTGTGAAACTGACAACGATTTTCGCTCCTTTCGCGTAGACCAGATTTCCGATCTTAAGATCTTGCCAGCTGTGTTCATGGAGGAAGAAGGCAAACGGCTTGATGACTATCTGGCCCGCGAGACCTGAAAGGCAGCACAAAGAGTTACGCAGTAAACACCTGACAATGCTTGCGCGGGGCGCTGAGATAGAAACCCGTCCCTTTGGGCGGCAAAAACACGCCCGGCAAAGACGCTGACAAAACCGGCCCATCATCAAGCTGAAAGTCCACGATAGATTGATGCCCCAAAAAACGAGCGCGGGTGACGCGGGCGTGTGCAGGCTGACCTTCGGATGGGGTTGCGCGTGGCGCATTGCCGGGACGGTCAAAATCCACGCGTAGGTGCTGCGGACGGATCACAATCTCAACTTGTGTTCCATCCGCAT
>CALKJA010000010.1 GCA_937995865.1 uncultured Paracoccaceae bacterium
GGAGCGACCTCGAAAATGTTTATTCCAAGAGTTGTCAGACCCGTGACATCCCCTGGTGAGGAAACGGTTCTGCGTGCTTCCGGATTTATCGGATGAATGCGCAGCACAACGGGCAAGGTGGTGAGGGCGGCTGCGGTAAGATGGTGGCGGTTCGGCATTTTAAAGCTCCTTTTCTTCAATGAGGCGAGACTCTGACAAAGGGGAAGAGATGTGATGTCCGCGCGCTATGCTTGTTATTGGTGTCCTTTGCCTTCGCGCTCTCATCTCGCTGCATCGCGCAGAAAGACCGGTAGATCATTTGCGGGCGGTTGCGCAGGAATTTGATACATCATGTCGTTAACGAACCCACGATGGTAGGTCGCATGATTGACGACGTGCGACAGTATCTCTTCGCGCGTCATTGATCCTTCTGTGCCGTCGACGAACTTGAACGTCACAGTTTCGCAAAAGTCTTGCTCGGGTAGTCCCGCGGCGAGATCAACGTACCAAGCGTTCATGGCTATTTGCGCACTGAAGAGGTCTTCCAGCGATGGTGTGTCGTCGGTGTTACGCGCTGTATAGCCGTGCGCCTCACCTGTCAGGTGATGGCGGAAAATATCGTCGACCACAAAGACGTGGTTCAGCGTTTTGAGCATCGTGCCGAAATTGGTCGGACGTTCCTTCCTGACCTCACCAACAGGCAAGGCCAAAAGCGATGGAAACGTAATCTCGTCCGCCCAAGCTTTGTAGCGGGTGAGCATTTTGATGGTGTTGGACATAGACTGTCTCTGCTCCTTTCATACGATGTTTATTTTGGCGCCATACGGGGCCCGATCCCGTTTATTTCGATCACAGTGATTTCTGCATATCGATCCGGTGGTGTCCGTCGGGAAAATCAAACCGTGAAAACTCTTCATATCCGTGGGATCGGTAAAACGTCTCGGCCTGCCACGAATAGGTATACAGCATGGCTTTTGTGGCACCGCGCGTTCGGGCTTCTTGTTCGATGCCTTTCAGCAAATCAGACCCGATGCCAGTCCCGCGAAGATCATCATCAACCCAAAGCCCACGAACTTCGAGCGCGCCGAGATAGACATGCCCTCGACCGCCTGCACTGATGCGGGCACCGTCTCGCAAGACCAAGCTAAAGGTCCGCACATCCCAACCGCTTGCCTCTTTGTTGTATTCACCAAACCGAGAAGAGTATTCCGCATAGGACTCCGCGTCAGGTTCTACGCACTCGAAGGTTCTTGATTGGCTTGTCATAAGCTGTCCGATTTGGTGGTGCAGGACAGAAGATAACGGCGAACTGTTTCAGCCATCCCATACGTCACAGTATCGCAGAACAGCGCATGACCGATCGAAACCTCAGCGATGGACGGGGCGCGAGCGATGAGGCGCGCGGCTCCGTCAACGGTCAGATCGTGCCCGGCGTTCACTACGAGGCCGTGTTCCTCCGCCTCCGTGACGGCCGCGATCAGACGATCAAGCTCCTGCTTTTGCGCGTTAGCGTCGTGATATGACCCGCCATAGGGGCCAGTATATAGTTCAACCCGGTCTGCCCCAGTTTCGGCGGCAGATTTCATTTGTTCCGAATCCGGATCTGCAAAGAGCGCAACACGGTGTCCGTTCTTCTTAAGATCGCGGGTAACTTCTCGAAGCATTTCACCCTTAGACGTAAAATCCCAGCCATGATCACTGGTGGATTGCTCTGGGGTATCGGGCACCAAGGTCACCTGATCGGCCTGCACATCGCGAACCAATGCAAGAAACCGAGCATCGGGGAAGCCTTCTACGTTCAATTCGCGGCCTGGGAATTCGTCGGTCATCATCGTGCGCAGATTGTACACATCGCTGGGACGTGTGTGGCGTTCGTCAGGTCGCGGGTGCACCGTTAGCCCCCCTGCGCCGGCCTCCAATGCGATCCGGCCCAAAGCCACGACATCTGGCCAAGCGTGGTCGCGTCTGTTGCGCAGTAATGCGGCAACATTCATGTTGACCGAAAGCAGTGTCACGTTGGTCTCCTCCTGCCGTTCAGCGTCAATTGGTGCCCTTATTGCTGCCGAACATGGCCCTGTACTTTGACGGCGACGTTCCACGTCGTTTCCGGAATTCACGGCGAAACGTTTCCCCGCTGCCAAATCCTGACAGCTTGCTGATGTTGTGCAACGCGATATCTGTCGTCTCTAACAGGTCTACCGCGTGTGATACGCGCGTTGTTGTCAGCCATTCTAATGGGGTGTGACCTGTCGTTTCCCGAAATTTCCGCACAAAGGTGCGCGGTGTCAGGCCTGCTTTGTCTGCCATTCGGGACGCTGTCCATTGTTGGTCGGGGTTCTTGCGTATCATGTCCAATAACGGTGCGATCCGCCCACCACGTTCGTGTAAAACAGGTGCGGTTAGAAATTGCTGCTGACCGCCATCACGATGCGCTGGAAGCACAAGACGCCTAGCAACAGTATTAGCCACGGCTGCCCCGTAATCTTGCCGCACAATATGCAAACAAAGATCCAGACCGGCCGCTGAACCCGCAGAGGTTAAAATTGATTGATCCTCAATGTAGAGAACATCAGCCTCGACCCGAACGTTCGGGTACTTTCGCGACAGGATATTCGTGTAACGCCAATGGGTTGTCGCCCGTTTGCCGTCCAGCAAGCCTGCCGCCGCGAGAACGAATGCACCTGAACAGATTGATGCGATCCGCGCACCATTTCTGTGTGCCGTCCTGAGAGCGGTGATTAAATCTTGTGGCACAAGGGCATGCGCGTCGCGCCAACCGGGCACCAGAATGACGTCTGCTTTGGACAGCTGTTCAAGGCCTGCATCGGCACTCACGTGTATACCACCGATGGCCCGAAGTGGGCCGGGTTCTATGGCCACAGAGGTCAGTTTATACCAATGCTCAAATTCCGGTCTTGGAAGCCCGAACACCTCAAGCCCAATCCCATACTCGAACGCGCAAAGCCCGTCGTAGGCAAGAAGACAGACAAGGGGCGTTTTGCGTGCCGAAGGGGCCGGAACGCCGTGCGCAGTACTCTCTCGGTATACTCTTTGTCTCTTTGGCATAATCTGACCGTATATTGGCACTTTCGCCAACGTATCGCAGAAAGATCGCGGTGCAACAATGAGCCCGCACGTGTATCTTGGGCTTATATTCAGTTGCGGCACATTAGCTTGGACACCGATACACATGACACTCACATCGCAGCCCCGTTCTGTGGAGAACCAGACCTTCTCAATCTGTTTGGCCGAAATCCTAAAGGCTGACCTAGCTACTATTCCAGCCGCACCCAGCGGGCTTGGCAGGGAGGGCATTGGTTGGTGGTTGGCCGCGCAAAACCTCGCCTTGATCCCTGTCCATCAACCCGCGTCATTTGAATGGGCCGGATGGTGGATCGCGCGATTGGCGGGCGGCGACGGCTATGTCGTGATGGCTGGAACGCCGTCAGGTGTTGCATGGGTTCCGAAAGGCGTCAGGTGCGGAAACGGTGCTGTCGTTGAAGGATGGGTTATCGCCCCACCGGCTTTATCGTTGCCGAAGCGGAATGCAGAATCTGGTACTGTTGAAGAGATTTATCGCTTTGCAGATTCTGGCGCACCCGCAGAACCCCTGTCGTCAGCACAGTTGATCGCTGGCGTCGGAATTGACGGCGACCGCTACGCGCTTGGAAAGGGCCACTTTCAAGGCGAGGGCCGTTGGGGTCAGGCGCTGACGTTTATTGAAGTAGAAGCAATCGAAATGCTTGAAACCGACCATGGTGTGATCATGCCTGCCGTCGATGCGCGTCGGAACATCGTCACGCGAAACATCGGCCTCAACGCGCTCATGGGAAAGCGGTTCTGGGTCGGTGACATTTTGTGTCAGGGATCAAGGTTGGCCGAACCCTGCGCATGGCTGCAAAACACAACACCAAAGGGGATGCTGCGCGGCCTTGTCCATCGGGGTGGTTTACGTGCCGACATTTTGGAAGGCGGAGTTGTCCAAGTTGGAGACGCCATTGGGGCTGACCCAGAAACTTAAATTTCGCCATCGTAACAATGGCGTGGATGAGCGCCCAAAGTCGGATAGCCGCTGTTCTGACACGTCCGTAGTCGATCGCAGAAAAAAATGATTTTGAACCGCAGCTTTGCCGCGCACGTTTTGCTCCTATCCGCTTGTATTGCTTGGGGCGGATCATACGCTGTCGGACGGTTCGGCTTAAGTGAAGGGTCGGCAATATGGTTGACACTTTGGCGGTGGGGTCCCGGCGCGCTGGTTTTTGCGATCTATCTGATGTGGACGTGGCCAACCTATGGCGTCAAAATTCGCCGGAACCTTCCACGTCTTACCTTAATCTCAACGTTAGGTGTTGTCGTCTACCCGACGACGCTGTTCGTGGCTGTCGCACACACCACTGCCTTAAATGCATCGCTGTATTTGGCTGTTACCCCTGTGCTGATTGTGTTGATGTCGTCGATTATCTGGAAAGAACGCATTGGAACAATCGGCGCGTTCGCAGTCTTATTTGGCTTACTTGGGGCGCTCATTTTGGTTTTCCGAGGGAGCGTAGATGCCTTTCTCGCGTTCCAAATTGCCAGCAGCGATGTGTGGGCAATTGTGTCTGCGCTCGCATGGGCCGGGTATTGTGTATCCTTGCCGCTAAAGCCTTCAGGACTAAGCGAGGTTTCGTTTCTTGCCGTACTGATTGTCCTTGGCAGCGCGGTTTTGCTTGTATTGGCGCTGACGATAGGTGGCGAAATTCCCATGCCCGACACCCCCGCGGTTGCTGGGTCGATGATCTATTTTGCGCTGTTCCCGTCCATCATCGCATTTCTTGCATGGAATTGGGGGACGTCCAACGTAGGACCATCCGTCGCGGCACCCTACAACAACTTGGTGCCGTTCTTTGGCGGGGCGCTTGGTGTTTTGCTCCTGCGCGAAACGATTGAGAGCTACCATCTTTGGGGTGGCGGATTGGTTGTCCTTGGTTTGGTCCTGAACGGCTTTCGTCGCTAAAAGCAGTCATTCGTCTGGTGCGCAGCATTTGACACATGTGGGCTCACCTTTCGGTTTCGCCGCTCCTAGCCTGAACGATTGCTTCCGATCTTCCAATGGCCGCTCACGGCGGGACCAGTGACGATATCAGTGGCTTATCCTGACTATCAGATGGCCGGTATCGGTCGGCCTGCCGCACCGGCATTGCCGCGCCAGCGTGGGTCCGTTCAGAGCCCACTTTGGCCAATGCTGCATGTTTCACGAACGGCAGCTTTGTAGTTCACAAAAGAAAAAATGCCCAACTGTCATGGAGCAGTTTCACAGCGGTTAGCGCCAGAAAACCATAGACGACTTTTGCAAAGACTCTCTGATCTACGACTGAGTGAAGCCGAAAACCTATGAAGACACCGAGCAAAAGCATTGGCGACAGCAAGGCGCTAATCTGCAAGCTCGTCACCGAAAGAGTTCCGAACGCCCCATAAGCGATGGTCTTCAGGAAGTTCAATGTGAAGAAAAAGAACGTGTTGGTTCCCACGAAGCAAGACTTCTCGAGCTGCTGTCGCAGCAGGTAGCCCTTCACCGGCGGACCGCCCGCATGTGCGATGAAGCTGGCGAAGCCCGAGAGCGCCCCAAGCGCAAAAACGACTAACCGGGGCGTTTTTTGTTGTGAGAGTTCCACCCGCCTCGAAGCAATGAATTGCATCACGAAGAACGCCGCGAGGAGGCCCACAAGGAACTTCACCGCGTTCGCATCCATGTATTGAAACGACAAGCTTCCTAAACCCAAACCAACGAGGGCCGCTGGCAGCAAACCCACTATGATCCGGCGATCCCAAGTGGCGCGGTAGCGCCACACGATCAACAGGTCCATCGCAAGCAAGATGGGCATCATGACGGCAGCTGCGAACTGAGGTGCCACGAAAAGCGACATCATCGGAACAGCCATCACACCCAGACCGCCGCCAAAACCGCTTTTGGAAACACCCGTCAGTACAATGGCCACGACCGCAACGACATAGAACGCAATTGATTGATCCATTTGTAGAGACCCTCGGCTTTCGGGTCCACGCATATCGAAGCAATTAAAATCTATGAAACAGTCAAATTTGAATGTTAAAATCTTGCATGGAGATTTTACCCGACCTCAAAGAGCTGCGTACCTTTGCCATGTTGGCGGACGAACTCAGTTTCACGCAGGTGGCAGCACGACTAAATACCGTCCAATCCGCGGTCAGCGCGCAGATCAACAAGCTCGAAGCTGGTCTTGGTCAGCAGCTTGTGTCTCGGGGACGGGGCAGGAAAGTTGCGCTAACACCAGATGGAGAGGTTTTTCTGGTCTACGTCAAACGTATCCTATCTCTCACCGAGGAAGCGGTGGAGGCCGTACAAACAGTCAATGCTCGGCAGATCTTGAGATTGGGTACCACAGTGACGCTCGCCATGTCACTTGTGGCAGAGTCCTTGACAGTTTTCGCAAAATTACGGCCCCACGTTCAGATTCAAATCCAATGCGACCGTAGTGATCGGTTGCTTCAGCGTCTTGAGGATGGGGATATCGACGTCGCTTTCATGATGGACCAGGGCCGCCATAGCTTTCGCGCGTTTGTGCAGTCTGTTGAATTGGCATGGGCTGCGTCGTCCAGCTTTGAAATGCCGGACGAGGGGCCTATCCCTTTGGCATTTCTGACGGACGGTCGAGACCTCAGACGCTACGCCTTACGCGCTTTGGATGCCGCAGGAATGAAAGGACGCGTATCCCACCTCAGCCCACATCCCGTGGGGGTCAGAACGCTGGTTCAGGCCGGTCTTGCGCTTTCCGTGATGCCGTCGCAAACGATTGTGTCGCCCTTGGTGCCTGCCAAACCGTCCTTGGGCCTGCCAAAACTCGCGTCCGTCGCTTTGGCCGCGTATAGAGCACCGCATGATCCCAGCGGTTGCCAGGACTTATTGATTGAACAACTGGCTTTCGCATCGAGAAAGACCCAGTAGCGGCCATTCGTACACCCGCAACGAAATGGCGCTCTGTCCGCGACCTGTTAGTTACCCTAACAATCCTCGCTGCGTCGTGAACGAATGGCCGGTATCTCTGCCGCCGCGCGGCGGCATGAAGGGAGCACGTGCAGCGATTTTCGCGCTACGAGCGCTCGCAACAAAAAACTAGAACTCTTCGATTTCCGGGACAGTGCCAAGTCTGACGAGGAAACTCGGCGACCCGACTTCGCCCGTGCTCGGATCTTCGATGATCGTATAGGCATCAGCGCCGGCGCATTCTTTACGAACGGCTTCTCTTTCGGCCCTGTTTTGAGCTTCTAGCGCAGTTGTGTATTCGAATTGCTTGTCAACTTTCAGACCCGTTTGCCCGCTTCGGTTGACCTTCGTTTCCACGTAAGTCTGGCAAATATGATGAACCTTGTCTGTATTTTCGTCTGAATTCTTCATGACCAGATCCTTATCAGGCGCGGAAACCAATGGGGCACCGTGGACGCCTC
>CALKJA010000011.1 GCA_937995865.1 uncultured Paracoccaceae bacterium
GTAGCCTGCGTAGATGCGATCCGGCTGACGGCGGAACAGGCGCGAGGCAAGCCAACGGCCGATCTTGCCCATTCGCGTGAGCACAGCAAAAAGCGTCAGCAAGAACAGCATGAAGCCGCCTAGGGCAACCAACAGCAAGGCGACCGCAATCAGGACAAGACCGAAGACCTTGGCGAAGGTCGGTATCACAGATGTGAGCAGGTCCAGACCGTCCATTGTTGCAAAATTCGCGCCGATCCATTGGAACACAAGACCGGATTGCGCGCCTTGCGGTCCCAACAGTGCCATCGCGGGAAAGATCATCACAAATGCCGCGGGAAACAACAGCAGATGGAGATACCAAGGCAGCGATGCGATCCGCTCCATGTTTGCAGCCATCCATTGCTCCAATTGCCCTGTGACACCGCCCATAACCGGGAGGTAGACCAGCGCAACAACCAGCGAGGCCGACAAAACAAAGATCAGTGTGACAGGGAGCATTCCCATAAACTCACCCGGAACACCGGGCCAGAACAGCATCGGCAGGAATGCGCAAAGCGTGGTCGCTGTGGATGATACGATTGGCCAGAACATACGTTTGGCTGCATCAGTATAGGCTTCCATCGGTTCCGCGCCGTCATCCATACGTTTATCTGCGTATTCGACGACAACAATCGCCCCATCCACAAGCATCCCAACGGCGAGGATCAGACCAAACATCACGATGTTGGAAATTGTGATCCCCATGACAGCAAGGAATGCAAAGCACAGCAAGAACGACGTTGGGATCGCAAAGCCAACCAAAAGGGCAGGGCGGGTCCCAAGTGCGGCCAACACGACAATCATTACAAGAGCAACCGCCGTAAGAACCGAGCCTTCAAGCTGGCTGACCATACTTTGTACTGTGCGGGATTGATCGTTGGAAATCTGAACATCCACAGCGGCGGCCAAAGCCGGATCCCAGTCTTTTTGCGCGGCGGCGACGATCTCGCGCACGGCGGCAGAGGTATCGATCAGGTTAAAGCCCTTACGCTTGACCACTTGCAGGGCAATCGTGGTTTCGCCGTTGAAACGGGCGGTCCCTGTAGAGTCTGCAAATGTGGGGCGGATATCGGCGATATCGCCGAGCGTCACGATCCGGTCTCCGTTGGTTTTTACCGGCAGAGTGAAGATATCTTGTGACTCCTCGAATGAGGATGGAATCTTCACCGCAAATGACGACGAGGGTGTATCAACCTCACCAGCGGGGATCAGTTGGTTGTTATTGACCACCACAGTGATCAGCTCACCCGCTGTCACGTTGTAGCTTTCCAGTTTGAGTGGATCGATCAGAACTTCGATCATCTCTTCGCGTTGGCCGGTCAAAGCGGCCTCAAGCACGGCGTCCATGCTTTCAATCCGGTCTTGCAGATCTTTTGCTGTGCGCAGCAACGTACGTTCAGGCACCGGGCCAGACAGCGAAACGATCAGGATCGGGAATTCTGAGAAGTTGATTTCATCAATCGTGTAAGCATCTGCGCCAGAGGGGAAATTCGCCTCGGCCTTGCTCATCGCGTCGCGCACATCCGCGAGCGTTTGCGACTTGTCCCACCCAAATTCGAACTCAAGCACAATGTTTGCATAGCCATCCACAGCGGTGGCTGTCATGGTGTCGAGCCCATCAAGGCCTGCAAGCTCCGCTTCCATCGGCTTAACAAGCAGCTTTTCGCTGTCTTCAGCAGAGATCCCCTGAAACGGCAAAGAGACAACAACCGCCGGAATATCGATATCCGGCTCGCCCTCTTTGGGAAGAGCCGCATAAGCAACACCGCCAACGACAAGCGACAGCACGATAAAGGCAAGAACCATGCGGGCGCGAGAGGCGGCCCAATCAACAATGCCTGTCATGGTTATGACTCCCTAACTGTTGGAATGACGACAACACCGTCCGTCACAAATTCCTGACCCACCACGATAACGCGTGCCGTCTCCGGTAGCCCGGTAACCAGCACACCATCAAGTGTGTCGCGTTGCAATGTGACAGGCACAAAGCGGGTGATGTTATCTGGATCTGCAATGCGCACACCCAAGGTGCCTTCGTCATCCAAAGTCAGCGCCGAACCTGGCAGCAAATGCGCCAATGTGCCTGCGGCAGAAATCAGGATATCTGCCGTTTGCCCATCGCGAATGCTCATATCTGCGTTGGCCACTTCAATCTCAACACGGAAGGTGCGCGTTGTCAGGTCCGCCTGCCGAGACAGGAAGGTGACACGGCCCTGAACTTCTTGCCCGGACACGAGCCGCGCTCCGGCAAGCGCGCCAACTTCGACGCGGCTTACGTCGATCTCCGGGACAAACCCGACAAGCTTGATTGGATCCAGTTGAATGATGGTGGCGCAAAGGCTGCCTGCCTGCAGTAAGCTGCCGATCTCGGCAGTGTCGGCCTCAAGCAAGCCTGCAAAGGGGGCCGTCATTTTAAGCCGCTCAATTTCCTTTTGCGCGGCAGCAACGCCCGCTTCAGCCGCTTGAATAGCTGCCTGTGCGCTGGAAAGCCCGCTTTCGGCGGATTGCACCGCGGAGCGGGCCGCTTGAACAAGTGCGCGTGTCTGAGCCACGCGTGTGTCTGAGGCAAACCCATCTTCTGCCAAAGCACTGGCTGCGTTTTCATTGATCAATGCCTCGTCTAAACCGGCTTGCGCTTCGGACAGACGCGCCTCTGATGCGGGGCCGCCGGCCTTCGCTTCGGCCAATCGCGCGCGGGCTTCAGCAAGCGAGCTTTCGCGCGTACCGGGATCCAGCTGGCACATCAGATCGCCTGCATTCACAAACGACCCGCGCCGCAACGGCTCCGACACAACTTGCCCCGATGTCTCGGCGCGCAATTCCACCTGACGAGATGCTTCTGTGAGCCCGCGCAACTGCACAGCGCTGTTTATTGTTTTGGCTTCAGACTCGATCACGACAACAGAGATGGCTCCGGCTGCACGCGCTTCGGCTACGGCGGGTGTGTCCGTGCTTTCGGCATCCGCCGTGTCAGGGATCGTTTCCGTTTCGGCCGTCGCGACATCTGTCTCGCGTGCGGAAGTCAGCAAATCCCGTTCAAACACGAGCACATACAAAAAGGCGGCCACCAAAATCGCGGTGAGGATCGGAAGAATTCGCATTTACTTGCTTTCTGCAGTCAGGGTTCACAGCTTCTACGCGCCGTAGACGAACTTGGACTAAACTTATCGGTTCGATTTAGGCACAACCAGCGATTGCTTCAAGTGAAATGACCGGCGTGTCAGTAAGTTTCTGCGCCTGCATTCACTATGAATGCCTTGAAACGGCAGCTCCAATACAGTGCAAGACTTGGTCTGGCATCGCGGCTTGCGCGAAATCGCTTGTGGGCTCCGTCCCGGTCACGCTATCAGCGCTCAAAGATTTCGGCCGTGCTCCAGCCTTCTTGAATGGGCGGAGCGTTTTCGGGGAAGGGACGTGCGATGAGCGATACAGACAGCTTTATTGACGAGGTCAACGAAGAGGTCCGCCGTGACCAGATGACGGGGTATCTGCGCCGGTATGGCTGGATCGCGGCTCTGGCGATTGTGGTGTTGGTTGGCGGAACCGCTTGGAACGAATACCGCAAGTCACAGGCGCAAAGTATTGCAGAAACGCGCGGAGATGCGATTGCAACGGCATTGCGCGAGACCACACCCGAAGCGCGCGCCGCCGCGGCGGCAGAGCTGGCGCAAAACGGTGTGATAGAAGCCTTGCTAGCGGCAGCCCAACAACTGGAACTTGGCGATCTTGAGGCCGCAGCTGCGACGCTTCAATCGGTAGCCAATCTGCCGGATGTCCCGCCGCTTTACCGCGATCTGGCTCAAATCAAACGCCTCAGCTTTGATCCAACCATCAGCGCCGATGAGCGCCGGATCGCACTTGAGGTTCTGTCCGCACCCGGCGCGCCTTATCGGCCTATCGCACTTGAGATGCAGGCGCTGGACCGCATAGACGCAGGCGAACCTGACGCGGCAATCGATCTTCTGCAGGCGATTTTGCAATCCGCCGAAGCATCGGATGCGCAGAAGCAAAGGGTTGCGCAGCTGGTTATTGCCTTGGGAGCCACACCTGAGTTGGCAAGTTCGATCCTTGGTGATACTACTGGGGCACCCTCGGAATAACAGAGGCGGGGCCGGCAGTGGCAAACACGCAGATTAAGATGACCCAGCCGCGCAAGCGGTTTCACGCAGCCTTTGCGACAGCTGCGCTCCTTGCGCTTGTTGCTTGTGGAGATCCAAACAATGCACCGCTTCCGGGTGAGCGTGAAACGCTGAGCCTTTCGGCGGCCGCTTTGGACACGGTCTTGGAAAACAGCAAGGCTCCGATCTCGCTCCGCGCGCCTCAGGCATTGGCCAGTTGGACCCATCCGGGCGGCAATGCCGCGCATAACGCCGGGCATGCCACGTTTGGCGGTGCGCCAAACCAAGTATGGTCCGTAAATATCGGTGCGGGGGACGGACGCCGCCAGCGGATTAACGCCTCTCCGATTGTTGCTGACGGGCGTATTTTTACCATTGATGCAAAAGGGATTGTAGCAGCCACCAATACCGCCGGTGAGCGGCTTTGGACTGTCAACTTGACACCCTCCAACGAACGTATTGGTCAGGGCGGCAGCCACGGGCTGTCTTATGGCGGCGGGCTTGTTTACGTGCTCACCGGTTTTGGAGAGTTGGTCGCACTTGATCCCGCCACCGGCGGAGAAGCTTGGACTCAAGATCTTGATGCGCAAGGCGGGGCCAGTGCGACGTATTTCGATGGCCGCGTTTACGTGGCCGCGCGTGATAGCGTGGGCTGGGCAATTGACGCCGAAACGGGCCGCGTTCAGTGGCAGGTGACCGGTACACCCAGCGGCGCAGGCTACTTGGGCGGCGCAGGTCCGGCGGTTACATCGCAAACGGCTGTGTTCCCGTTCTCCTCTGGTGAATTGGTGGCAACCTTCCGTCAAGGCGGCGTGCAGCGCTGGAATGCGACTGTTCGGGGCGGGCGAACGGGCGTTGCCTATGCACAGATTGCGGATGTTGTAGCAGCACCTGTTGTTGCGGGTGATCGGATTTATGTTGCTAACCCGGGCGGCCGTTTGATTGCACTTGAGATGGGCAACGGAGATCGCGTTTGGACCGCGCGCGAGGGGGCCTTGTCTGCCCCTGTGGTCGCAGGCGGTTCGGTTTTCCTGATGTCGGACCAAAACGCGCTTGTGCGACTTGATGCGGCCACGGGCGAACGGATCTGGGCTCAGCAATTTGGATTGTTCGAGGAAGGCCGTGCGCGACGTCAGAAGACGATTGTCGCCCACTACGGGCCAGTGCTTGCGGGTGGTCGGCTTTGGATTGCAACATCTGAGGGTGTTTTGCAGGGTCATGACCCTGTGAGTGGCGCACTTGTTGCATCAGGGGAAATTCCCGGCGGGGCGGCCACTGCGCCTGTTATTGCAGGCGGTGTCATGTATGTCGTTTCCAAACGCGGTCAGCTTATCGCTTTCCGTTAGGTGCGAAGGGGTGTAAGGCGCACCCTTGGCGCACAAAATGCGCAACGATGGTGCCTGAGATGAGCTTTACCCTTGCCCTTGTGGGGCGCCCGAATGTGGGCAAATCCACTTTGTTCAATCGCCTGATTGGCAAAAAACAGGCGCTGGTCGATGACCAGCCCGGCGTCACGCGCGATTTGCGCGAAGGTGCTGCACGTCTGGGCCACCTGAAATTCACCGTGATTGATACGGCCGGACTCGAAGAGGCGACGGATGAAAGCCTTCAGGGCCGGATGCGCCGACTGACCGAGCACGCAGTTGAAATGGCGGATGTGTGTCTCTTCATCGTTGATGCGCGCGTCGGTGTGACCGCCGCCGATGAGGTTTTCGCCGAAATCCTGCGCAAGAAATCCGCCCAAGTGATCCTTGCCGCGAACAAGGCCGAAGGTCGCGCCGGTTCAGACGGATTGCTTGAAGCTTATGCTTTGGGTCTGGGTGAGCCGATTGCACTGTCTGCCGAGCACGGGGAAGGGATGTCCGATCTTGCGGCGGTCCTTGATCCGATTTCGGAAAAATTCGCAGAGCGCGCCAAAGCAGAAGAAGCGCTTACAGATGTAGATGTAGACGCCGAAGATGGCCCGCAAAAGCCAATCCAAATCGCCGTGATTGGCCGCCCCAACGCGGGCAAATCCACATTGATCAACAAAATGCTGGGCGAAGACCGTTTGCTGACCGGGCCAGAGGCCGGGATCACGCGCGATAGTATTTCGGTCACGATGGATTGGCAGGGCGAAGACGGCCCGGTGCCTGTCCGGCTTTTTGATACGGCTGGAATGCGTAAACGCGCCAAAGTGCAGGCCAAGCTTGAAAAGCTCAGCGTCTCAGATGGGTTGCGCGCAGTGAAATTCGCGGAGGTTGTTGTTGTTCTCTTGGACGCAGAAATCCCGTTTGAACAGCAGGATCTGCGGATCGCGGACCTTGCCGAGCGTGAAGGCCGCGCCGTGGTTGTGGCGGTGAACAAATGGGATCTCGAACAGGAAAAGCAGACCAAGTTGCGCGACATGCGTGAAGCGTTTGAGCGGCTGCTCCCGCAGCTTCGGGGCGCACCTTTGGTCACTGTTTCCGCCAAAACTGGCAAGGGGCTTGATCGGCTCCAAGCTGCTGTGATCCGCGCCTATGGCGTGTGGAATCGCCGCGTGCCAACATCCGCACTCAATCGCTGGTTGGCGGCGATGGTTGAGGCGCATCCACCGCCCGCACCTGCAGGCCGCAGGATCAAGCTGCGCTATGCCACGCAAGCCAAAACACGCCCCCCCGGCTTTGTTGTTATGTGCTCCATGCCTGACAAGATGCCCGCCAGCTATTCGCGGTATCTGGTGAATGGTCTGCGCGAAGATTTTGATATGCCGGGAACGCCAATCCGCTTACACATGCGCGGGCAAAGCGATGCAAACCCCTATAAGGACAAAAAGAAGTCCACACCTTCGCGGCTGCGTAAACATCTAGGCAAGCGCCCCCACGACGAGTAGGCTCCACTCTCGCGGGGGTTGTATTTTAACCCGCGAAAAGGAGCATTATGTCAAAACTCATTGTCATCTATTGTGACGGCACGTGGAATTCTCCCACGCTTGCCGAAACAACCAATGTGGTCGAGCTGTCAGACGCAACGGCCCAAACCGACAGTCAAATCAGCGTTTATATCAATGGCGTTGGCACCGGCGATTACCGCAGCAAGCTGCGTGGCTGGATCAACAAGATCGGCGGTGGCGCCTTTGGTTGGGGCCTGAATGCGCGCATCCGCGAAGGCTATCAAGCGGTGATTGATCACTATGAACCCGGGGATCGGATCATGGTTTTTGGTTTCTCGAGGGGCGCTTATACGGCGCGCTCGATTGTGGGAATGATCCGCAAATGCGGTGTTCCTGACAAAGACGAAGCGGGCTTCTTTGATATGGTCTCAGCATTTCGGCTTTACCGGAAAGGCGGCCCTGAAAACCATCCTGACATGCCGCATATTATGAAACAGCGCCACGCATTGAGCCCACGCTTTGCAACCTCCAAGGCGGATCTGGAAGCGCGCGACGGCACGAAAGATGTGCATTTGGTAAATGTGGCCTATCTAGGCGTGTGGGATACGGTTGGTTCTCTTGGCCTGCCAGAGCCGCTTTTGGGCGGGGTCGCGCGGATTTTGAACCGTCGCTACCAGTTTCACGATACGGATCTTTCCAGCATGGTGGGGGCCGCCCGTCATGCCGTTGCTTTGGATGAGCGGCGCAAATTCTATAAACCTGCTCTTTGGTTTAACCTCGATGCCCATACCCGGCCCGATGGCCGCCCAAGTCTTGGGCTTAATCAGGGTACGACAGGTCCGCAGCGCCCGTTTCAACAGGTTTGGTTCATTGGCAATCACGGGATTGTTGGCGGCTCAAGTGATATGCAGGGCCTTGTGGCGATCCCGCGCGATTGGGTGCTGGAGGGGGCCAAAGCGCGGGGGTTGGTTCTTAAGCCCGACGCGGCGTTTAACCTGCCTGATCCGCTAGAGCCAGGGAACGCGGGTTCGGCCTCTGGCCTGTACAAAGTTGCGCGGGATCTTTTGGCGTGGCGTAGCGGGCCGCAGGTGGAAGCGGATCTACACCCAACCGTAGATGAACGGGTGATTGGGGTGCCAGACTACCGGCCTGAAACGCTGAAGGTGGTGCGCGCCGATATTCTAAGTGACACGCGATTCACATGAATTGTAGTATGATGTCAGTGCGTTAGTGTCAGACTGCTCGGGCAGAGCGCAGGGCCAGTCCCGCAATGATCCCCGCGCTAAAGCCAGCCAAAGCGGCGACGCCGGCAACACCCGCCCAATTCGCAACGACGATACCGATCAGCGCCCATGCGACCGCGATCCCATATTCGGGTGCGCCCTGTGTGCTGATCTGAACATAAGCGGCCAAAACCAACGCCACAGGGATCAGGATATAGGCCCACGTCAAGCCGCCCGGCCCAATACCGTTGCCCGCCAAAAGCACTGCCAGTGAAACGAAAGATGCGGCAGACAGCCAGCCTGCATACAGCGCCACCGGTGCGCGGCCAAACCAGCGGTCTGTCTTGGGGGCGGTCTTGAGCGCAGCAATCGCGCTAGCCAGCATCATCCAGATTGTGAGCGTGGCCCATAAGGCAGAAGTGTTCGCAATCCAAAGCCAAAACGTGCCGATGCCCAGCGAAACGATCAACCATAGGCGCATCGTGCCCCAAGCCGGATTATCGCACCGTTTCAGAACACCAAAACCCGCCCCGGCAATGAGCCAAAGATAGATAACGCCCCAAATGGAAAACGCGTACCCGGCGGGCTGGATCGCCGGGTTAAGCTGTGGGAGCGGCAGCTGATCTTCCCGGAAACCGGTAAAAGGCTCCGTAATCAAGGGCGACAAGGCAAAGCTGAGCGCAAGGGCGAGTGTGACGTAGGCTTTCATACTGGGTGGACTGGCGATCTACGCCAAAACTCCCTCTGGCGTGATCTGTGTTTTGCCACCCAGATACGCGGCAAGCGCGCTTGGAAGCGTGATGGATCCATCAGCCTGTTGCCCATTTTCCAGAACCGCAATCAGGCACCGCCCGACGGCAAGCCCGGATCCGTTAAGTGTATGAACAAATTGCGGTTTCCCACCTTCCGTAGGCTTGAAACGTGCATTCATTCGGCGGGCCTGAAAATCGCCGGTCGTTGAGACCGAGCTGATCTCGCGATAGGCATTCTGGCCGGGCAACCACGCTTCGATGTCATAGGTGCGGCGCGCGCCAAAACCCATGTCACCGGTGCACAGAATGACCGTGCGATAGGGTATCTCGAGCCGCTCCAGAATATCCTCGGCACAGCGTAGCATGCGCTTTTGTTCGGCGTCTGAGTGGTCGGGATGGGTCACGGCGACCATTTCGACCTTCTCAAATTGGTGCTGGCGCAGCATGCCCGATGTATCGCGCCCGGCTGAGCCAGCTTCAGAGCGAAAGCACAGCGTGTGTGCAGCATAGCGGCGGGGCAGGTAGCTTTCCTCGATCACGTGATTGGCCGCAATATAGGTCAGCGACACTTCGGAGGTTGGAACAAGCCACATCCCTTCCTGCGTCTGATAGCTTTCTTCGCCAAATTTTGGAAGCTTATCAGTACCATACATGGCATCTTCGCGCACGAGAACGGGAGGATTACATTCAGTCATGCCGTTTTCTGTGGTGTGTAGATCCAGCATAAATTGCGCCAATGCGCGGTGCACGCGGGCAACCGTGCCGCTTAGCAAAACAAAGCGGCTGCCAGACATTTTGGCGGCGGTATCAAAGTCCATGCCACCGGTGACGGCGGGGATCTCGAAATGCTCTTTGGCTGGAAAACCCATGTCCCGGGCGGTGCCCCAGCGGCTCACTTCGACGTTGTCTTCTTCGCCACCACCGTCTGGCACATCGTCATATGGAAGGTTGGCAATCCGCGCGAGCGCGTCTGTCAACTTCACATCTTCGGCCTTTGCCTCGTCATTCAAACGGGCAATATCTGCTTTCTTTTCAGCAACAAGCGCCCGGAGACGCTGGAATTCATCCTCATCGCCGCGGCCCTTGGCGGCGCCCACTTCCTTGGCCGCTTTGTTGGCCTCGGCCTGTGCGGTTTCAGCGGCTTGGATGGCGGCGCGGCGGGCCGTGTCAATGGAAAGAAGGGAGGCAGACATGGGCGCATCACCACGCCGCGCGAGTGCTGCGTCAAAAGCTTCGGGGGTCTCACGGATTGCTTTGATATCGTGCATTGTTGCCTCCATTCAGAACGGTCCCCGGCCTTTAACGCGGGGCGGCGCAAAGGGGAAGCGTTCGCTGCGGTAATCCTTGGGAGAAACTTGCAGATCGCGCCAAATTGAGTAGGGCACATGCGATACACATCCCATGCACATCCCATATGGCTGCGGATTTGCACATGAATCGGCCGAAAATGGTTAATGTGTGCACTCCGTAATTTCTGCGCCTTGCGGTTTTTCCCGTAGAAGACCTTCGGATTGCACCTTGCCGCGCGCGAAGATTGCGGCCACGCTGGCCTCATGGTCCATGTCAAAGTCATGCAGTTTCAACCTCCGCCCTTTTGGATGCCGATCACCTTTCCCTAGATCCGCACCAAAGGAGGACACGACGTGCCACAACCAAATATTCTGATCATCATGGCCGACCAGCTTGCGCCGCAATTCATCGGCGCGCATGGCTGCGCGTTTGCTCATACCCCAAATATCGATGCGCTGGCCGCGCGTGGGATGCGCTTTGACGCGGCCTATTGCAACACGCCGCTTTGTGCGCCGTCGCGGGCGGCGTTTATGTCTGGCCAGTTGCCCAGCCGGTCTGGCGTTTATGACAATGCGGCAGAGTTTCCTGCCAGCGTGCCAAGCTATGCGCACTACCTGCGCGCGCTGGGCTATCAGACCTGTTTGGCAGGGCGGATGCATTTTGTTGGGCCCGATCAAAAACACGGCTTTGCGCAGAGGTTGACCACAGACATCTACCCCTCGGATTTCGCATGGACCCCGGATTGGGAGGACAACGACACACGTATCGATAGCTGGTATCACAATATGGATCCGGTTTTGGATGCCAGCCCGGCGCATGCCACCTTTCAAACCGATTATGATGATGAGGTTGATTTTGCGGCGAACCGCTGGCTTGTGGATCGCGCGCGGCAGGTTCGGGCGGGGCGTAGTGGGCCGTTTTGCCTAGTGGCAAGCTTCATGCACCCCCATGACCCCTACGTGCCTAAGCCAGAGTTCTGGGATCTTTACGAGGACGTGGATATTCCCGCCCCGGATTATGCGGACCCGGCGCCGAAGCTGGATCCGTTTTCCCGGCGCATTGCCACGGGGATCGGCGCCTCGGAGGCGACCCCTACGCCAGATCAAATCGCAGCGGCGCGACGCGGATATCTTGCGAATGTGAGCTATTTTGACAGCAAGGTCGGCACGCTGGTGCAGACGCTGAAGGATACCGGGCAGCTAGATAACACAATCATCCTCATCACCTCGGATCACGGCGATATGCTGGGCGAAAAGGGGCTGTGGTATAAGATGACGATGTTTGAGAAATCCGTGCGGGTGCCACTTATCTTTGCGGGGCCAGGGGTGGCCACGGGGGCCTGCGATGCGCCGGCCTCTCTCATTGATGTGCTGCCGACCTTGATCGATATCGGGGGGGGCGTGTCCGGTGACATGGACGTGCCCGTGGACGGGCGTTCGCTGTGGTCAATGGCGCAAGGCGCACCCGCTGATGGGGGCGAGGCGATTGTGGAATACTGCGCCGAGATGGCTGGCGCGCCAGTGGTTATGATCCGCCGCGACACGCTGAAATACATTCACTGTGATCTTGACCCGCCGCAGCTTTATGATTTGAGCGTCGATCCGTTTGAGTTGGAAAATTTGGCCGGGCATGCAGACTATTCGCAAGCGCAAGCCGGTTTTGCGCAGGAGATCGCACACCGCTGGGATATGGTGCAGCTTCGCGCCGATGTGATCCGCAGCCAACGCGCGCGCCGCGTGCTGCATGCGATGATGGAAACCACCGGCGACGATGCGTGGGACTACCAACCGCCGCGCGATGCGCGCAATGAATACGTGCGCAACCATATCGATTGGACAGAAGCTGCTGTAGTTCAGCGGCTCCCGCGCGGCGGTTAAGCGGCCGCTCTTATCCATACGCCTGTGGCAGTGTCCGGGCGTGCGGATCTTGTTTGTGCACAACGCGCCGCAATTTGGCGATCCGACGCCGCGCTAGGCTTTGGTTGCCGGATATAGCGCGCGGTGGCGGGCATGGGCCTCGGTGTAGGCATCCGTATTGGCAGATGCGGGCGCGATGACCTGTGCCGTTTTTGGCAAGGTCATGATCTGCTCAGCCAGCGTGCCAGTGTCCGCCAGAATCGCAAGCCGTGCGGCGCCAAGAGCGGCGCCAAATGCATTGCCCTCGGGCAGGGTGATCGGCATCTCAAGTGTGTTGGCCACTGTCTGCACCCAAAACGGCGATTGCATGCCCCCACCGGTGCCCAGAAGCGTTTCAAATCGTACGCCGGTTGCGGCCAATGCATCGCGGCAATCACGCAAGGCAAACGCCACACCTTCCATCACCGCGCGCGCCATGTCGCTGGCGTCCTGCGCAACATCCAGCCCGACAAACGCCCCCCGGATCGCCGCGTCATTATGCGGTGTCCGCTCGCCGGAAAGATAGGGCAAGAACCGCAAGGCGCCGGGCGCATCAGGCGTATCAGGAAGTCCGGCGGCAAGCTGTGCCGGGGTCTTGCCTGTGATCCGTGCAAGCCAATTCAAACTATCGGTCGCAGCAAGGATCACACCCATCTGATACCAGCGGTCCGGCAAGGCATGGCAAAAAGTGTGCACTGCTGTGGCAGCATCGGGTGCATAGCCATCGCGGGCGGCCAAAAGCACACCGGATGTGCCAAGTGAGACGAATCCCTGACCCTCGGCCATACAGCCCGCCCCGCAGGCGGCGGCCGCGTTGTCTGCGGCACCGCCCGCAAGGGTCACGCGGCCTTGGATCCCCCATTGCGCTGCAAGCTCTGGGCGCAACTCCCCTGCTGCGGCGGAGCCTTCGACAAGTGGCGGCATCTGGCTTTCACGCATGTGACTTGCGTCCAAAACGATGCGGGACCATGCCCGCGCGCCGGTATCAAGCCATGCCGTTCCAGCTGCATCTGACATCTCCATCATCCGCGATCCCGTGAGCCATAGACGCAAATAATCCTTTGGCAAAAGCACGCAGTCGGTGGCGGCGAACACATCAGGCTCATGCGTTTCCACCCAAAGCAATTTGGGCGCGGTGAAGCCGGGAAAGACGATATTGCCCGTGACGCCACGGATCTTAGTGGTGTCCAGCGCCGCGGCCTCTGCGTGGGCGCGTGTGTCATTCCACAAGATGCAGGGCCGCAGCGGGGTATCGGCCGTGTCCAGCAACACTGCCCCATGCATATGGCCTGCAATTGCCATGCCCCGGATGGCAGCAACGGCGTTGGGTGCGGATTGGCAAAGCTGTGTCATCACGGCCTGCATCGCATCAATCCAAAGCTGAGGATCTTGTTCCGACCAGCCAGGATGCGGGTGCTTGGCTTCATATTCGGCCACCGCTTCAGCCACAGTTGCACCGGTCGCGTCTACCAGCAAACCCCGCAAGCCGGAGGTCCCCATATCAAGCCCGAGATACATATCGTTTCCTTCGTTTTGCGCCATTGATGGGGCAAAGTTGACAGCTGTCAACAATTCCGTTCTAGGCTCACGTGTTGCCAATAAGGGAGGCCGCGATGCTGCCAGTCAAAGACCGCTTTCACCTGCCCGAGGGCGTGATCTATCTGGATGGTAATTCGCTTGGCCCTTTGCCCGTGGGGGCCGCAGAACGGATTGAGGACGTGACGCGCAACCAGTGGGGCGCGCATTTGATCCGCGGTTGGAATGTAGACGATTGGATGGGCCAGCCGCTCAGCGTGGCGGATCGCGTGGGCAAGCTGATCGGTGCGCCGGCTGGCTGGACCGTTCTGGGCGATACGTTGTCGATCAAGGTTTATCAGGCGCTTGCCTCAGCCGTGATGCTGCGCCCGGACCGCAAGGTGATTTTGTCTGATACCGGAAACTTTCCGACCGATCTTTACATGGCCGAAGGGCTCATCAATCAACTGGCACAGGGCCATGAGCTGCGGGTGGTGGAACCTGATGCCGTGGCGGATGCGATCAACGAAGAGCTTGCAGCGGTCATGCTGACCCATGTGGATTACCGCACAGGCCGGATGCACGATATGGATGCGATCACGGCGGCGGCCCATGCAGCAGGGGCAGTGATGATTTGGGATCTGGCGCATTCCGCCGGGGCTTTGCCTGTGGATATCCAAGCTAGCCAAGCCGAATTCGCCGTGGGCTGTACGTATAAGTACCTCAATGGCGGGCCGGGCGCGCCGGCCTTTATCACCGTGCGCCCAGATATCGCCGAAACAGTTGCCCCGGCACTTTCTGGCTGGCTTGGCCATGACGCGCCGTTTGCGTTTGAGAGGTCATACCGGCCCGCCCCTTCCATCGAACGGTTCCGCGTGGGCACACCGCCGGTTCTGCAAATCGCGGCGCTTGATGTGGCGCTGGACGCGTGGGAGGGGATCACCATCGAGGCAGTGCGCACGGCCTCTATTGCCCTATGTGAGCACTTCATCGCAGAAGTTGAGGCGCGGGTGCCGGGTGTCACGCTTGCCTCTCCACGGGATGCGGCACAGCGCGGATCGCAAGTGTCCTTTCACTTTGAACAGGGTTATGCCGCGATGCAGGCGCTGATCTCTCGCGGTGTGATCGGCGATTTCCGCGCGCCTGACATCATGCGCTTTGGGTTCACGCCGCTCTATGTAGACAAGGCCGATGTGACGGCGGCAGTGGATCACTTTGAGGCGGTCATGAAAGGGCGCCTTTGGGATAACCCCGCATTTATGGCGCGCGGTCGCGTGACCTGAACGCCCAAAAAACAGGCACAGATCGCGCCTACGGGGCGTCATTTGACCTTGGCAGTTAACATCTTGTTTAATCCCGGTATGCTGTCCTTAGGGGGACAGCGATGTATTTCGATGAAATGATGGGCGAGGGTGACGCCCCGCGCGGCCCATACCAAGATTTAGCCAATTGGATCGAAGCGGCCGATGCAGCTGATTTGCGGGTCAAACAACGTGAAGCCGAAGAGCTTTTTCGGCTCACTGGGATCACCTTTAATGTCTATGGGCGCGACGAAGCCGAAGAACGGCTGATCCCCTTTGATATCTTGCCCCGCATCATTTCGGGCAATGAATGGCGCAAGCTGACCCGTGGGATCGAACAGCGGGTACGTGCGATCAACATGTTCCTGCATGACATTTACCACCGTCAGGAGATCATCAAAGCAGGCCGGTTGCCGGCAGAAATGATTACCCAGAATGAGGCATTCTTGCCTCAGATGTGCGGTGTCAACGTTCCGGGTGGCGTCTATACCCATATCGTTGGCATTGATCTGGTACGCACAGGACCGGATCAGTTTTATGTGCTTGAGGATAATGCACGCACGCCAAGCGGTGTGAGCTATATGCTTGAGAACCGCGAAACGATGCTGCACATGTTCCCTGAGCTGTTCAGCCAGAACCGCGTGCAGCCAGTTGAGACTTACCCCACGGATCTGCGCCGCTCACTGGGAGCTTGCGCGCCAAGCAAGGCCCAAGGCGCCCCCACCGTCGCGGTGCTGACACCGGGGATCTACAATTCAGCCTATTTTGAGCACGCCTTCTTGGCGGATCAAATGGGGGTTGAGCTGGTTGAGGGCCATGACCTGCGGATCATTGATGGCCGCGTGGCGATGCGCACAACCCAAGGCTATCAGCCGATCGATGTGTTATACCGCCGGGTGGATGACGAATATCTTGATCCTTTGAATTTCAACCCCGACAGCCAATTGGGTGTGCCGGGTATCTTTGATGTCTATCGGTCAGGCGGGATCACAATCGCCAATGCGCCGGGCACGGGCATCGCGGATGACAAAGCGATCTATAGCTATATGCCAGAGATTGTTGAGTTCTATACGGGTGAGCGGCCTTTACTGGAAAACGTTCCGACGTGGCGTTGCTCTGACCCGGATTCTCTGGCGCATGTGCTTGATAATCTTGCCGATTTGGTAGTCAAAGAAGTGCATGGATCCGGTGGCTACGGGATGCTGATCGGGCCGACCTCGTCGAAAAAGGAAATCGCAACCTTCCGCAAAAAGCTGGAAGCGCGGCCCAACAACTATATCGCACAGCCTACGCTTTCGCTGTCCACGGTGCCGATCTTTACCAAAAAGGGGCTCGCGCCACGCCACGTTGACCTTAGGCCGTTTTGTCTGGTGTCGCCCGAGGGCATCAAAATCACGCCGGGTGGCTTAACGCGGGTGGCGTTGAAGAAGGGGTCTTTGGTTGTGAACTCCTCGCAGGGCGGAGGCACCAAGGATACTTGGGTGCTGGAGGACTGAACGGATGCTGGGACGTACGGCCAATGGCCTTTTCTGGATGTATCGCAGCCTTGAACGGGCCGAAAACACCTCGCGATTGATTGAAACCGGGCAGCGTCTTGCGCTGACGCGCATGGGCAGCAGCGATGATGAGTGGCGTTCAGTGCTGCAATCCGCTGGTGTTTGCGAGGGGTATGACGCCGCGCATGACGCAGTGACCAAAGAGGACGCGATTGATTGGATGCTGCGCGCTCCGGCCAATGCGTCATCGGTCAAAACCTCGTTTGAGGCGGCGCGCGCAAATGCACGGACTGTGCGCACTGCTTTGACGGAAGACGCATGGGAAGCCGTGAACGGCGCCTATATGGAAATCACCGGCTTGCTGAAACGCAAGGTGACAGAACGTGATCTACCCAAGGTCTTGGGTGTGATCCGAAGGCGCGCTGCGTTGGTGCGGGGCATGACCCATGGGACAATGCTGCGCGACGATATCTATGATTTCGCGCGCCTCGGGACGTTTCTGGAGCGCGCGGATAACACAGCTCGCATCTTGGATGTGAAATATTACGTCTTGTTGCCATCGGCCTATTCAGTGGGGTCGAGCATTGACAATGTGCAGTGGGAAACGATCCTGCAATCGCTCAGCGCCCGCGGTGGGTATCGTGCGGCGTATGGTAATTCGGTCAGCCCGCGCGACGTGGCGCATTTCTTGATGCTGGACCGCCGTATGCCGCGCAGCCTTGCGTTCTGTGTGTCAAAGCTGCGTGACAATCTTGAGTATCTGGCCGATGATTACGGGAGCCGTAGGCCAAGCCACGATCTGGCTGAGGAGCTTCACCGTTCCTGCGCGGTTCAGGATATTGACGTTATATTTAATGATGGCCTGCATGAGTATTTGCGTGGCTTTATTGGTAAGTTGGGCGGCCTAGGCCGACAAATTGAGATGGATTACAGGTTTATAGAATGACCAGACTGAGCATACGCCACGTCACCACCTATTCGTTTGGGGGAGGCGCGGCGCACGGGCTTCAGCAGGTGCGCAAATGGCCAAAATCTGGCAACGGGCAGCTTGTCCATAGCTGGGATACGGCGATTGAAGGCGGAACAGTTGAGCTGGAATATGACGATCACCACAATAATCGTGTTCAGCTTATCAGCTTTGAGCGCGGATCAGAGGCGCTGACGATCACCTCCCAAGGGGATGTGGAAGTTGAGCAAACCAATGGCGTCGTTGGCCCGCACCGGGCGTCCTCCCCTGTCTGGCTTTACAAGCGGCCGACCGCGCAGACAAAACCGGGCACCGCCTTGCGCGCCTTGGCCCGCGAAGCCAAGGGAGAGACCGAGCTTGCACGGCTACACGCGCTCATGGCCATAGTCGCAGGGCATGTAACCTATGAAATTGGCGCGTCCGAACCTTTCTGGACAGCTGAGGATGCATTGGCCGCAGGTAAGGGCGTGTGTCAGGATCACGCGCATATCTTTATCGCTTGTGCGCGCGAAATGGGTCTGCCTGCGCGCTATATCTCAGGGTATCTGATGCTTGATTCCGGTGTAAACCAAGACGCCATGCATGCGTGGGCTGAGGTGTGTTTGCCTGATCTTGGATGGGTCGGATTTGATGTGTCCAATGGTATCTCACCCGATCAACGATATGTGCGTGTCGCGACGGGGCTGGACTATTCCGATGCGGCGCCCGTAAAGGGAATACGAACCGGCAGTGCCTCCGAGGCGTTGTCAGTGCAAATTGAAGTGGCAGAGCAAACACAGTGACATATTGCGTTGGTATGATCCTGGACGAGGGTCTTGTTTTTATGTCGGACACCCGCACCAATGCGGGGCTCGATAACATCTCAACTTTCAAGAAGCTGACCACCTGGCAAGAACCGGGAGAGCGCGTCATCACATTGCTCACCGCAGGCAATCTTGCGACCACTCAGGCCGTGATCTCTTTGTTGGATGAACGCACCAAAGCGTATGATGAACGCTCCCCCTCATTGCTGGGCGTGCCGTCCATGTTTCAAGCCGCGCGGCTTGTGGGCGAAACCTTACGTGAGGTGATCTCGTGGCAAGGCGGCACAGGGCAAAACGCCGATAGCTTTGGCGCGACGATCATCCTTGGTGGTCAAATCGCAGGTGGGCCGCCCAGCCTGTTTCTGATCTACCCCGAAGGCAATTTCATGGAAGCCGGGGCGGATGCGCCGTTCTTTCAAATCGGGGAGATCAAATATGGCCGCCCGATCCTTGTGCGTGCCTATGACCCCGAAATGGGGTTTGAAGATGCGCTTCAATTGCTTTTGGTGAGCTTTGATTCAACGGTCAAAGCGAACCTTACGGTGGGCGCGCCGTTTGATTATCATGTCTATCAAGAAGGCAGCCTGAAAATGGGCCGCACCGGGCGCTTTAAGGCCGATGACGCCTATGTTCAGACGATCTCCGAAGGGTGGGGTGATGCTCTTAAGGATGCGCTGGACAGCCTGCCCAGCTTCACCTTTGACGACTAAAGCTAAAGCGATGCAGACATCCCGCCATCCACAAAAAGTGTAGTCCCATTCACGTAAGATGAAGCGTCCGACGACAAAAAGATCGCCGCTCCCACAAGCTCTTCGGTCTTTCCCCAACGGCCTGCGGGTGTACGTTTTCCGATCCATGCTGTGAAGTCCGGGTCATCTACCAGGGCCTGATTTAACGGCGTCGCAAAATACCCCGGTGCCAGTCCGTTACACTGCAACCCGTGCTGCGCCCAGTCTGCCGCCATCCCTTTGGTCAGGTTCGCAACAGCGCCTTTTGTAGCCGTATAGGGCGCAATCGATGTTCGGGCGAGCGCGGTTTGGATGGAGCAGATATTTACGATCTTACCCGCACCGCGCCCAATCATGTGCCGCGCCACCGCCTGACCCACATGAAAAACGCTGGCGATATTGGTCTGAAGCAAGGCTTCAAACCGGTCAGCAGGGAAATCCTCCAAAGGCGCGCGGTGCTGCATGCCCGCGTTGTTCACCAAAATGTCGATCGGGCCTGTTTTGGCTTCAAACTCATCCACAGCCACGCGCACCGCATCGTGATCCGTCACATCAAATGCAAGCACATGCACGCGGGCGCCCAGTGCGCGAAGCGCGTCTTGTGCGCGGTCCAGCTTGTCCGTATCGCGCCCATTCAGCACGATTTCTGCACCGGCTGCTGCCATGCCCTTGGCCAAGGCAAATCCAATCCCTTGGGACGATCCGGTGATCAATGCGCGTTTCCCGCTCAGGTCAAAAAGGCTCAGGCTCATGGGTGTCTCCTTGGTTGCGCAACACAGCATAAACCAAACTGGCGCGACACCAAGACATCATGACGCGCGCGGCACCTGGCGGCATATACGGCCCATGACCAACGATGCGCTGATCACCCGCTTCATTCAGATCTGTGGCAAGCGCCACGTTCTTACCGATCCCCGAGCCAAAGAGCGTTTTTGCAAGGGCTTTCGCTCAGGCGCAGGCAAGGCATTGGCTGTGCTGCGCCCCGGCACGCTGCTAGAGCAGTGGCAGGTGCTGCAAGCCTGCGTTGAGGCAGATAAAATTGTGATCATGCAAGCCGCCAATACCGGGCTGACAGAAGGGTCTGCCCCCAACGGCTCATACGATCGGGACGTGGTGATTGTATCGACCAATCGCATGGATGCCATCCAGCTTATTGATGGGGGCACACAGGTGGTAAGTCTGCCGGGTGCCACACTTTTTGCTCTGGAAAAGTTGCTGGATCCGTTGGGCCGCCAGCCGCATTCCGTTATTGGATCAAGCTGCATAGGCGCATCGATTATTGGCGGTGTGTGCAACAATTCTGGCGGGTCTTTGGTAGAGCGCGGGCCGTCTTATACAGAGCTGTCCGTCTTTGCTCAAATCAAGGCGGACGGACGGTTGGAATTGGTCAATCACCTTGGCATCCATCTTGGCGACACACCCGAAGAGATCCTGATCAGATTGGAAAATGGCGATTACGCCCCGGCTGATGTGGATGTGACCAACAAAAAGGCCTCGGACACCAGCTATGCCGAACGGGTGCGCGATGTCACAGCTGACAGCCCTGCGCGCTGGAACGCGGATAAACGCCGCCTGCACGAGGCGTCAGGTTGCGCTGGAAAGCTTGCTGTTTTTGCGGTTCGGCTGGATACCTATCCCAAGAATGCCCGCGAGCAGGTGTTCTACATCGGCACCAATGATACCCATGTACTCAGCGCCTTGCGGCGTGACATTCTCCAAGACTTCAAGCACCTGCCGGTGAGCGGCGAATATATGCACCGCGAGTGCTATGACGTGTCCGAAAAGTACGGCAAAGACACGCTGGTGATGATTGATAAGCTGGGTACTGAACGGTTGCCCACGTTCTTCGCGCTCAAAGGCGCGATTGATGCGCGGCTGAACAAGCTTCCGTTTTTGCCACACAACCTGACGGATCATGCCATGCAGCTTTTGTCGCGGATCTGGCCAAAAGTGCTGCCAAAACGCATGACTGAGTTCCGTCAGTCCTATGAACACCACTTGATCCTTAAGATGCGGGACGGGGGCATTGAAGAAGCGCAAACCTATCTTGATACCCACTTTGCAGCGAACGAAGGCAGCTACTTTGCCTGCACGCCGCGCGAGGGCAAGATTGCGGGCCTGCACCGCTTTGCCGCTGCCGGGGCCGCGATCCGATATCAAAATGTACATACCAGCCAGGTCGAAGACATCCTCGCTTTGGATATCGCGCTGCGCCGCAATGATGAGGCATGGTTCGAAGTCTTGCCGGAACCACTGGATGCACAGATCAGCCACAAGCTCTATTACGGCCATTTCTTTTGCCACGTCCTGCATCAGGATTACATCGTGCGCAAAGGCGCGGATGCCAAAAAGCTCAAAGAGCAAATGCTAAAGATCCTCGACACGCGCGGCGCTGAATATCCCGCCGAACATAACGTCGGACACCTCTACAAAGCCAAACAGGATCTTGCGAACTTCTACCGGGAGATTGACCCAACAAACTCCCTGAATCCCGGCCTTGGCAAGATGAGCAAGGCCAAAAATTACCGCTAAACCGCCCTGTCTTTGTGGCTAAAATATCCCCGCCGGAGGCTCGAATTTTCTTAAAATTCGTCCCTCTACCAAGATCAGCGCCTCACGTGGCGCTGTCGCGCTGAAACACCCAATCGTGGTCCGGATCGTTGCGGAACCGCCAGTTGCGGCGGGGGCCTGCCATCACGTTGAGGTAATACAAGTCATGCCCATAAAGCGCGGCGCAAGGATGGTAGCCTTCGGGCACCAGCACCACATCACCGTCTGAGATCGCCATTGTCTCATCCAAGGATCGGTCATCGTTATAGACGCGCTGGATGCCAAACCCGGTGGGCGGGTTGATCCGGTGGTAATAGGTCTCTTCGAGATAGGTTTCTTCGGGAAACGCGTCTGTGTCGTGTTTGTGGGAGGGGTAGGAAGACCAATTGCCATTGGGTGTCCAGACTTCAGTCACCAAAAGGCTATCGGCCCAGTCCCGTTCTTCCATGCAGATCGCGTTAACATAGCGGGTGTTGGCCCCGGTGCCGCGCGCTTCCATCGGCGCACCATCTGGTGCTACAATGCGAACCCCATGCCTGCCATGGCCCGGCGCCGCGCAAATCGCAAGCTCCAGATCGGTTTCGGCCTCAACCGCCCAGTTCGATGCGTTTGGCACATAAAGCGCCCAGGCGTGTTCGCGGCTGTGGATGTCCATCCGTGCACCAAGGCTGCCCTGATCGGCACCAGCGGCCCACGCCCGCATTTTGCCAGTCACGATGACAAGCAAATGCTCTGTATCCCCGGTGTCGCGGGCGAGTGTTTCGCCCGGCGACAATGTTATCAACTCAAACCCCACAAAAGACCAGTTGGGGCACCGATCACGCACGGTTGTGGGCGCGATCGCCCCAAAACCCGGTTTGAGAAGAAGCCCGCTCATAGCTCAGCGAACTCTTTTTCAAGCTGCCCAATATCGGCCCCGCCTGCCATCAGGCGGCGAATGTCCTGACCTTCCAACTCGGCTTTGGTGCCTTCGCCGATCACCTGACCCAGCGCAAGGAAGGTAAAGCGGTCCGCCACCAGCTTGGAATGGATCTCATTATGGGTGATGAAGATGATCCCGATATCGCCGCGCGCCCGCACGCGTTTGATCGTCTTGAGCACTTCCATCTGCTGCTTTTGCCCCAAGGCTGAGGTCGGCTCATCAAGGATCAGCACCCGCGCCCCGAAATGGATTGCGCGCGCAATGGCCAGCGTCTGACGCTGCCCTCCCGACATTGTGCCTACGGCTTGGGTTGGGTCCGAAAAATCGATCCCGATCTTGAGCATTTCCTCATGGGCGATCTTATCCATTTCGTCCATTTTCATGGACCCAAAGGCATTGGTGATCTCGCGTCCCATGAAGAAGTTGCGCGTCACAGACATCAGCTGATTAAGGGCAAGATCCTGATACACCGTGCCGATCCCGGCATTAGAGGCATCGCGCGGCGACCGGAAATTCGCCGGTTGCCCTTCGATATAGATCTGGCCGCTGGTTGGGGCGTGCACCCCTGCCAGCGTTTTGATCAACGTGGATTTGCCCGCACCATTATCGCCCAAAAGCGCGTGCACTTCGCCGGGATACACCTCAAGGTTCACCCCGTTCAACGCGATGAAGGGACCGAACTTCTTAACGATGTTCTCAACTCTCATGTACGGTTCGGCCATGATCATATCCCTCCCGTGATACGTTTGCGGATGCGTTCATTGGCAAAGACCGCTGCAAGCAGGATCGCACCAAGGAAGACACGGAACCACGCGCCGTCAATTTCGGGGATGAAAAACACCGCGTTGGACACAAGCCCAACCGTGATCGCTCCGAAAACAACGCCCAGCATGGATCCAAAGCCCCCGGTCATCAGGGTGCCACCAACAACGGCGATGGCGATCGCAAAGAGCTCCATCAGGTTGCCTTTGGCGGCGTCGGAAGTGTTGGTGTCAAACACCTGGCAAGCTGCAAACATCGTGGCGCAGAACGCAGTGAACATGAACAGGCCGATCTTGACCGAGTTCACTGGCACGCCGTTGGCACGCGCCGCTTCTTTGTTATCACCCGTGGCGTAGATCCAGTTGCCCATACGGGTCTTGGACAGCACGAACCACGCGACAACAGCGATGAGGATGAACCAAAAGAAGCGCGCGTCGAATCCTTCGACCCATTGCTCGCCGCGGCGGTTCAAATTGCCGCCCAGTAGGAACCATTGTTCGGTACGATCAATGCCCATGCCCTCGACCCATTTCCCAAGCGCGAACCACGCATTGTAGAACCAGCCAAAGACCTCGCCCCCGATGATATTGGCAAACCAGCTTTCTTCTTTGAAATCTGGCAAGCCGGAGATTTGCGTGGATTGGTTGATCAGGCGGTAAGACACCTCAGTCACGCCGCGCAGGAAGAACAGGAAAGCAAGCGTCACAATAAAGGAACTGAGCCCCGATTTCACGACCACCCAGCCAATGAACCAGCCCAGTGCGAGTGTCATCACCAGCGTCACTGCAAAAGCCGTAAAGGGTGTTGCCGCGCCCAACCCAAAAGGCAGGCCCCATTTCAGCATCATCGCCATCGCCATGCCTGCAAAACCAATCATCGACCCAATCGAAAGGTCAAATTCACCTGCGATCATCAGCATGGCTGCACCTAAGGCAATAATACCAAATTGCGAGATGATCTTGATGTTGTTCTTAAGGCCGAGCGCGTTAAAGGCTTTGCCATTCGAGGCGAACAGAAGCGCCACAATGATGACGATCATAACGATAAAGGCGCCAATCTCGGGCCTGCGGATCGTTGATTGAAGCCAGCTTTCTCGCTGTAGCCGGTCGGATTCACTTCTGTCTGACATGCTCTCCCTCGCAATTGTCTAAGAGTTGTTGGGATCGTTTCAAAAGAAAACAGACGGAGCAAGGCCCCGTCTGTCTTGGTTTCATAGCATACGCATCAGCGGCTTAGCGGTTTACGCCAGCTTGCTCAGCAACAGAGGCCGCGTTGGACGCGTCCACAAAGCCGGGGCCCGATGGGATGTTCGCGCCAGGCAGCATGCCTGCGTAGTTGTTGTAGAGGTGCAGAACAACAACCGGCATGTAGCCTTGCAGATACTGCTGTTGGTCGATCGTGAATGCCACGTCGCCGCTTTCGATCAGGTTGATCACCTCTGGTGAGAGGTCAAAGCAGGACAGGTGCACATCAGCGCCAACTTCAGCGATCGCTGCGTGGGCTGCAACGCACACGTGCGGGCCAGCTGCCAGAACACCGTCGATGGATTCGTCTGACTCAAGCGCCGCGGCAGTCCGTGTTTGGATTTGTGCCACGTCGTTGGAGACGTCGATCATGTTAAGCTCTTGGCCCAGACCCTGCATGTAGCCTTCGCAACGGCTGACAAGCGCCGTGTTGAATGCTTCTTGGTTCAAGCAAAGACCGTTGGACACACCTTCAGCAGCTGCGCGCGTACCAGCGGCAACGCCCGCGTCCAGCTCAGGCTGACCAACGTGCATCAGAGCACCAAGCTCAGCAGAAGATTCCAGACCGGAGTTCATGGTGATAACCGGGATGCCATCTGCCACAGCGGATTTGATCGCTGGGCCAAGCGCTGCCGCATCAGGCAGCGAAACGATGATGCCCGCTGGCTCAGAGGCCGCCGCAGCTTCGATCAAGGCTGCCATTGCGGCCATGTCACCGGAAACGTCAAAGTTATACTCGAGTGTCGCGCCCACATCTTCAGCAGCGTCACGGCCGCCTTTTTCCACGACAGGCCAGAACGGATCTGTACCTTGCGTGTGCGTGATCATGACATAGCGCTCTTCGTGACCAGCAGCATAAAGCGCGGTCGCGCTTACAGCGAGCGCGGCGCTCGCCATCAAAATCTTCTTCATGGTGTCCTCCCAGACGTTATTTTGAGACGCAATGTGACCATCCGGTTAGAGCCGGAATCCTCCCGCCACACGAGTCAGCGCCATCATTGCGCCGAGGATTGAACCTGTAAAGAAAAATTTTGGAATAAAAATTCCACATAGGGGCTATCGCGGAATTTCTGGATCGCTAATGTGCGCTGCAGCCTGACGAGTCTGTGGGAGAATATGCGATGGCAACGGTTGAGCTGACAATGGCGCAGGCGCTTGTGCGCTGGCTGGTTGCGCAGAAGGTTGAAACGGAAAGTGGGATCAAACCGCTCTTTCCCGGTGTGTTTGGCATTTTTGGCCACGGCAACGTGACGTGCCTTGCCGAAGCGCTGGAGCGGGTGCAGGACGTGCTGCCCACCTATCGGGGCCAAAACGAGCAGGGCATGGCGCTTGCGGGTGTTGCCTATGCCAAGGCCAAACGCGCTCAGCAGATCATGGTCGCGACGTCATCGGTTGGACCGGGGGCGACCAATATGGTGACTGCCGCAGCCGTGGCGATGGCCAACCGTCTACCGCTTTTGATTCTGTCGGGCGACACATTCCAAAATCGCCGACCGGACCCTGTCTTGCAGCAAGTTGAGAATTTTGACGATCCAACCGTTACCGTGAATGACTGCTTTAAGCCGGTGACCCGCTATTGGGATCGGATCAGCCACGCAGAGCAGCTTTTGAAAACCTTGCCTGCAGCTGTGGCAACGATGCTGGACCCATCGTCACGGGGGCCTGCGTTTCTGGGCTTGCCACAAGATATTCAGGCCACCGCTTGCGGCTATCCGGAAAGCTTCTTTGCAGAGCATATCTGGAGGATTCCGCGCCGCCGGGCTGATGAGGCATCGCTGCGAGATGCGGCCGATCTGATAAAATCCGCCAAGAAACCGCTCATTATCGCCGGGGGCGGGGTGCTTTATTCCCGCGCGGAGGGCGTGTTGAATGATTTTGCGGCCACGCACGGCATTCCGGTTGCTGAAACAACGGCTGGCAAAACCTCGGTGCTGGACAGCCATGCGCATGGTTTAGGGCTGACAGGGCCAACTGGCACAACAGCGGCCAATGCGCTGGCATCGGATGCGGATGTGGTGATTTGTGTCGGAACACGGCTTCAGGATTTCACAACCGGGTCATGGTCATGTTTCCAAGACCCCGATGTCCGGCTGATTTCGATCAATGCGGCCGCTTATGACGCGGCCAAACATCGGGCGATGTCGGTGGTGGGCGATGCAAAAGTCACGCTCCAAGAGCTGGGCGGGCTTCTCTCGGATTGGTCAGCGCCACCCGCGCGAATGGCTCAAGCACAGTCTGAAATGGACGAATGGCGCGACTATCTGGCTGGGCGCCGCGCGATCACCAATGAAGTGCCGCGCTATTCCGAAGTGGTGGGTGCAATTAACGCACTGTCCACAGAACATGACCGCGCTTTGACGGCGGCGGGTGGCCTGCCCGGTGAGATGAACAAAGGATGGCTGGCCAAATCCCACGGCTCATATGATTGCGATTACGCCTTTTCGACAATGGGGTATGAGACATCCGGCGGTTGGGGTGCGGCAGTGGCTATGGCCGAAGAAGACAAGGGCGATCTGATCGTTTTTGTGGGCGATGGCAGCTATATGATGATGAATTCAGACATCTATTCTTCTGTCCTGTCGGGGCACAAGATGATCGTGATCGTCTGTGACAACGGTGGATATGCCGTCATCAACCGCCTGCAAAACTACAAAGGCGGCAAGAGCTTTAACAACCTGATCAAGGATTGCAGGCTGGGCGACGGCGTTGAGCCGTTTATGCCGAACTTTGCCCAACATGCCGCCGCTATGGGCGCGATCACCTATGATGTGGATACCATCGACGCGCTCAAAGATGCGTTTACCAAAGCGCGGGATGCGGACCGAACGGTTGTGATCTCCACACGGGTACAGAGCCATGATTGGACCGGCGGCGATAGCTGGTGGGATGTGGGTGTGCCCGAAGTCTCGCCCCGCAAAGAGGTCCAAGAGGCCAAGAAAGACCACGAGGCGAACCGCGCCGCACAGCAAAGGATTGATATCTGATGGTCCATATCGGCATTTCCCCAATCTGCTGGCAGAATGATGATCTTCCAGATATTACAGCCGCTTATACGATGGAGCAGGCGCTAAGAGAGGCGCGCGAAATTGGCTATATAGGTGTCGAGCGCGGACAGCGTATGCCGCAAGATACCCAAGGTCTGCGCAGGTATCTTGAGACCTATGATATCGGTCTATGCGGCGGCTGGTGCTCTGGCAACCTGTTGGTAAATGATGTTGAGACCGAAAAAGCCGCCGTGCGCCAACAGGTTGAACAGTTCATTGCATTGGGTGCGCCCTGTATCGTCTATGCGGAATGCTCCAACACGGTGCAGGGCATGCAAGATACGCCCGTCACGGCCCGCGTGAAGCTGACCGAAGCAGAGGTTCGCGGCTATGCAGCCAAGCTCACGGAACTTGCAGAATGGATGCAAGGCCTTGGTATGCCAATGGCGTATCATCCGCATATGGGCACGATCATCGAGGATGAAGATGATCTGAACTGGCTTATGGACGGGTCAGGTGAGGCTGTAGGTCTATGCTTTGATGCGGGCCATCTGGCATTTGCAGGTGGGGATGTAGATCGGGCGCTGGACCGCTGGATAAACCGGGTCCGCCACGTGCACTTTAAGGATATTCGCCCCGCGATCACTCAAGAGATCCTGAGTGAAAACAAGAGCTTCCTTGATGGTGTGCTTGCGGGTGCATTCACAGTGCCGGGCGACGGCGCGATTGATTTTGGCCGGGTGGCGCAACGCCTGAAAGCGGCCGATTACACTGGGTGGATCGTGGTAGAGGCCGAACAAGACCCCGCCAAAGCCCCACCTTATGAGTATTCCAAAATGGGGTACGACCATATTTTGAAAGTGTGCGCCGACGCCGGCCTGGAGATTGCAAAATGAAACGAGATATCACAATCGCGGGGCAACCCGAGAACAAGACCGGCGTGCAAAAATTGCGCGTTGGAGTGCTGGGTATGGGGTTTATGGGGGGCACCCATACATTTGCGTGGAAGAACGGGAAATCGGTGTTCAACTGGCCCATCGAGGTTGAGTTGACTGCGCTTTTTGACATGTCCGAAGACAGCCGGACGCTTAACGGACAACGGTTTGGGTTCAAGCGGACGACCGATGATTGGCGCTCTGTTTGCGAAGCGGATGACATTGATGTTGTGTCCATCTGCACGCCCAACTTTGCGCATCGCGAGATGGCTGAGGTCGCGCTCGCGCATGGCAAACATGTATGGTGTGAAAAGCCGATGGCGACATCGCTAGAGGATGCAGCCCATATGGTCAACGCTGCCGCAAAGGCAGGCACCAAGACAATGCTTGGGTATAACTACCTGAAATCACCGGCACTTTTGGCGATTAAGGACCTGATTGAGGCAGGCACCATTGGTGAAATTGTGCATTTCAACGGTGTCTATCAAGAGGATTTCATGTGCGACAGCGGCGCACCGCATTCTTGGCGGCTGACCAAAAAAGGCGGCGGCAAGGGCGCATTGGGCGATATGGGCTCGCATCAGGTCTCGATGGCGATGTGGCTTTGCGGTGGTCTTAAAGAGGTCGTCGCGCGGCTTCAGACAGTTCACAAACACCGCCCCGACGCGGCAACTGGTGAGATGCTTAAGGTTGAAACCGATGATCAGTACTCCGCCATTGGCACATTCGAAAATGGTGCAATGTTCACGATGCACACCAGCTGGCTGGGGCAGGGGCACAAGATGAACCTTGGCTTTGAGGTCACAGGCACCAAAGGCGCGATCAAGTTTGACCAAGAGCGCATGGGCGAATTCTGGCTTTATGAGATGGGCGATCGCGGCGGCACCTTCTCGGACACCGCAACAAATGGCTATAAACAAGTGTTGATTGGCCCCAACCATCCGCCATTCGGTAATTTCTGTCCCGCACCGGGGCACCACATCGGATTCAATGAGATGAAGATCATCGAAGCAGGCGCCTTTGTTAAGGCGATCCTTGAGGGGGGCAAAGCATTCCCCGATTTCGAAGATGGCTTGTGGTTTGAGACTGCGCTACAGGCCATCCAAGACAGTAGCGAAAGCAGGGCATGGGTGACTTTGTAACCGATACCAATTTTGATGCGTTTATCGCGCAGGTGGTGGCAGGGCATGAAGATCTGCCACCACAGCTCCAGAAGATCGCGCAATTTGTGCTGGATAACCCGCAGCGCGTCGCGTTGATGACCATTGCTGATCTCAGCGAAGAGATCGGCGTGCCGCCCTCGGGCGTGATCCGGTTCTCCAAGGCTTTGGGCTATTCTGGCTTCTCAGAGATCCAGAAAATCTTGAAGAACCAGCTCGGGGATTTGATCCCATCGAGCTACTATGCCCGGCTTGAAAACGGGAGCGGCGACAGCCAGATGGGCCGCTGCCTCGCGCTTGCTGAGACATCTATGACCAGCCTGCCGGACGTTGATGCGATCCGCGCCGCAGCGATCACGCTAAGCGAAGCGCGGTTGATCCATGTTGTGGGCATGCGGCGCGCCTTTGGCGTGGCGTCCTATCTTACGTATCTTTTGTCTGGTTTCGAAGCTCCGGTGATCCAACACACCGCGCTGGGCGATATGAAAGACGCTGAGATGCTGACCTTGTCCAAAAAGGACGTGTTGGTTGCAGTGTCATTCCCTTCATACCGGCCTGAGACGCGCAGCGTTGTTTCGGCGGCGCGATCCCGTGGCACGCGGGTCATAGCGATCACCGATAGTCAGCTTTCGCCAATTGCGCGCGGGGCCGCGCATACGCTGCTTTGTGATCAGGCAACGGATGCGGGCTTTCGCTCTGTCGTGGGATCGATGATCACAGGGCAGGCATTGGCGCTGGAATATGGTGAGATCAAGCGGGCCTAAGCCTGTTGCGCGGCACGGTCCGCCAGCCGGAGCGACTCGAGACCGTCTTCGATGCTTGGAAGATCTGTTTCGCCGTCCAAGGCAAGCCGCACAAAGGCATCCCATTCTGCGCGATAGGCGGCCTCATACCGTTCCAGAAAGAAGTGCATTGGCTTCTCAAGCCGGATTCCATCTTGTGTTGAAAGGTGCACGCTGCTTTCGCGGATGTTTTCAATAGAGATCATGCCCTTGGAGCCGTGAACTTCCACCCGCTGGTCATAGCCATAGCTGGCGCGCCGTGAGTTGGAGATCGAAACAAGCACACCACTGGTTGAGCGCATGGTGACCATAGCTGTATCCACATCGCCAGCTGCCCCAATTTCGGGGTCCACATGCACAGCACCTTGGGCCGAAAGTTCGGGGAATTCTTCGTCCACGATCCAACGGGCGATATCAAGATCGTGGATCATCATATCGCGAAACAGCCCGCCCGAGACTTTGATATACTCAATCGGGGGTGGGCCGGGATCGCGGGACAGAATCGTCACCATTTCAATCTTGCCAATCTTGCCCGCGTCGATCTGAGCCTTGAGGGCCGCAAAATTTGGATCAAACCGCCGATTAAAGCCCAGCATCATCGGCACTGGATGCGCCTTGAGGTGGTCCGCCACAGCCTCAACCCGCGCGACATCTAAATCGACGGGTTTCTCACAAAAAATCGCTTTGCCTGCGCTTGCAGCTTTTTCAATCTGATCCGCGTGGCGGTTTGTAGAGCTTGCGATCAGCACGGCATCAATTGAAGGGTCGGCAAAAGCCGCGGCTTCTGACATCACAACCGCGTCGTGCTTGTCCGCTAATGCATGGGCAGACGGATCATGCGGATCGACGACAGCTGCTAAGGTTGTGCGCGGATGCGCTGTGATATTTGGGGCGTGCACCTGACCAATCCGTCCGGCTCCCAGTAAAGCGATGCGCATTTTCTGTCCTTCGTCGTTGCGTGTTTGGAATGTATATTCTACCGTGGCGAAATAACGAAAGTAAAATTCCGCCGGTTCGGGACGCAATGACAAAAGACTTTGATATCATCACAATCGGCCGGGCCGGTGTGGACCTGTATGGCGACCAAACGGGCACGCGTTTGGAGGATATGGGGTCTTTTTCCAAGTATATTGGCGGCTCACCAACCAACACCGCGATTGGGGCGGCCCGGTTGGGCACACGGGCGGCGCTGATTTCGCGGGTGGGTGATGATGCGATGGGCCGTTTCATCCGCGAGGAACTGGATCGCGAAGGCGTTGATGTTAGTGCGCTGCACACAGATGCAGAGGCGCTGACCGCGCTTGTGTTGCTTGGGATTCGCGACAAAACACAATTCCCGCTGATCTTTTACCGGGAAAACTGCGCAGATATGCGGATTTCCGAAGCCGACATAGAGGAGGCGATGATTGCGCGCACCCGCGCCGTTGTTACGTCTGGCACACATTTCTCGACGCCCACTACCAAAGCCGCAAGCCTGCGGGCCCTCGCCTTGGCGGCCAAACACGGGGCACAGCGCTGGATTGATCTTGATTACCGCCCGGTTCTTTGGGGGCTGGCAGGCAAAGGCGACGGTGAGACACGCTTTATTGCCGATGAAAGTGTGACCGCACATTTGCAGGAAATCATGCCGCATCTTGATGTGGTTGTGGGCACGGAAGAGGAAATTCATATCGCGGGTGGGTCAACCGATACCATTACCTGCCTGAAGACGCTGCGCAAAGTGACTGACGCGGTGTTTGTGGTGAAGCTTGGCCCCATGGGCTGCGCCGTATTTGAGGGCGTAATTCCCGACCAGATTGAAGACGGGCTTGTTGTAGAAGGCTTTCCCGTTGAGGTGTTCAACGTGCTGGGCGCGGGCGATGCGTTTATGGGCGGCTTGCTCACGGGCGCATTGGACGGGCGCGGATGGGCTGAGGCCTGCCGCTTTGCGAATGCTTGCGGGGCCTTTGCGGTATCACGTCACGCATGTGCGCCATCCTATCCAAGCCGCGAGGAGCTGGAGCATTTTCTGGCCAATGGCTCTGCGCATTTCCGGCTGCGCGAAGATGCGGCACTTGAGCAGCTGCACCGCAACTCCACGCGCCACGGTGAGTGGCCTGAGGTGCTGGCGTTTGCCTTTGACCACCGATCGCAGCTTGAGGTGTTTTCGGATGATCCTGCACGTATTTCTGCGTTCAAGGAGCTCTGCGTGGAGGCGATGTTAGCCGTCGCCCAAAGGCACGCAGGCCGAGGGCTTGGCCTGCTATGCGATCATCGTTTCGGGCAGGATGCGCTGGACCGGGCCGAGGGGCAGGGGCTTTGGATTGCGGCTCCGATCGAATTTCCGGGCTCGCGTCCTTTGCGCTTTGAAGGCGGTCCCAGCCTTGCCACAACTCTGCGCAGTTGGCCGCGCACGCAGGCCGTAAAGTGTTTGTGTTTCATGCACCCCGACGATCCTGCGGAGCTGTGGGAGGATCAGCGCGCAAAGTTGATCGAGCTCAACGCCGCGACCCGGGCGAATGGCTTGGAATTGCTGGTGGAAATCATCCCACCGGCGGATAGCGAAGCCGGGCCGGATACAATTACCCGCGCGATGCGCATGATTTATGGGCTTGGGATAACCCCGGATTGGTGGAAGCTGCCAGCACCAGATGGTGCCGATTGGGATGCAGCATGGGCCAGCTGGGCTGAGCTGATTGCAGACCAAGATCCACATTGCCGGGGCGTGCTTTTGCTTGGACTGTCTGCACCGATGGCTGAGGTCAAAGACGCGGTAACGCGGGCCGCTGCACAGCCGCTTTGCAAAGGGTTTGCCGTTGGGCGCACGATCTTTGGTAGGGCCGCAACCGCTTGGTTCGCCGGTGACATGAATGATGATCAGGCCGTGGCCGCGATGGCCGCAAATTATGAAGAGTTGATAGCCGCATGGCCCCGTTGATCCCGTTGATCCGAGCGCGCACGGGCGCGCATGACCTTGACGCGATCTTGATTGGGCGCGCGGGCATGGACCTTTATCCGCTGCCTGTGGGCACAAAGACGGCGGATGCTACAAGCTTCAAATCTGATATGGGTGGCTCTTCGGGCAATATCGCGGCTGCGATGGCGCGGCTGGGGTGTACGGTGGGCCTTGCGGCCCCGGTCAGTGATGATCCCGTTGGCGCGTTTGTGCGCCGCACTTTGGCGGATTTCGGGATTGAGCATCTGACCCCGCAGCCTGTCACTGGAGAGCCGAGAACGTCATTGGCGTTTGCGGAATTGATTGCAAACGGGTCTCAGACCGTAATCTATCGCAACAATGCGGCGGATTTTATGCTGGAGGCCGCGCAGCTTTCGCCACAGGTTGCGCGTGCTCCGCTGGCCCTTGTCACCGGAACTGCGCTAGCTGCGGAGCCAAGCCGCACAGCCAGTTTGGCCGCTTTGGATCTGTCGCCCTGCGGGGTTCTTGATCTCGACTACCGTCCATACTCTTGGGCGTCGGACGCTGAGGCGCAAGCGATCTATGCAAAGGCAGCAGAGCATGCCGCGATCATCGTGGGCAATGACGAAGAATTTGCGATCCTGTCTGGCGGGACAGACCCGCGCAGTTTCGCTGAAAGCATGGGCGCGCAAAAGATAGTGCTGTTCAAAGAAGGGGCCGCCGGATGTACCGCGTTCTGCCCCGGCCAAGCCCCGCAGTTTCTAGCGGCGTTCTCGGTGGAGGCTATGAAGCCTTTTGGCGCGGGCGACGCGTTTCTTGGCGGAACCTTGGCAGCTCTGATCCAAGGCGCGGACCTACCCACAGCCATGACGCGCGGCGCAGCAGGTGCTGCACTGGTGGTCACGCGCCCCGGCTGTGCGTCCGCGATGCCAACTGCGGCTGAAATTGATACTTTCCTGACTGAAAACGAGGCTCCTTGATGCATATCGCCCCTTTTGACAACGGCAACGCGCCTATCGTGGCCGAGGATGACCCCAAGACGCCGCTGGTCTATTTCAACCGGGTCATGCTCAAGGCCGGTGAGAGCTTTCGCTCCCAAGTGGAGGGCTATGAGACATGTATCGTTCCGGCAACGGGCATCGTGGACGTGACCGTGGGCGCATGGTCTGCCAACGGGATCGGCGGGCGTGGAACGGATGTGTGGGATGGCGAGCCATCCGGCGTTTATGTGCCGGTCTCGGCGCCTGCAGAGATCACGGCATCCACAGACACCGAGGTTTTCATCGCCGGCGCCATATTTGACGAGGTTTACGAGCCTTTTGCCGTGCGCGCCTCAGATATCGATCCGGTGCAATACGGAAGCGATGACACAAAAACCCACCGCAAGATCAAACACATCCTTGGCCAAAACCCACCGGGCAAGGTTGGGCGGTTGCTGGTATCAGAACTGTTCACTGTTGGTGCAGGCGGGTGGTCCGGCTTTCCGCCGCACAAACATGACACCGACCGTTTGCCGACCGAAAGCCACCATGACGAAGTCTATAATTTCCGCTTCAAACCGGATCACGGCTTTGGGATGCAGCTTTTGCAGTATGAAGACGGCAAGGTTGGTGAGGCTGTGCACATTGTGGACGGCTCCACTATTCAGATCGACAAAGGGTATCATCCCTGCGTCGCCGCGCCGGGCTATGAAATGTACTATTTCACTATCCTCGCGGGGGCCTCACAGCGCAGCCTTGTGCAGTTCTTTCAACCGACCCACGCCTACCAAGTTGAGACGATCCCGGGGATCAAGGACATGGTGGCGAAGTTTAAGTAATGCCATTGGCCACTCTTCATCCCGTTCTGGCCGCCGCGGAGGCGCGCCGCGCGACCGCGTTGGGCCTTGTTTGTCTGAGCTGGGAGGATGCTGTGGCCTTTGTCCGTGCGGGCGAAGCGGCCGGTGCGCCGGTTATCCTTTCGGCTGGGCCGGGTGCACGGCGGCACATGCCGCTTACGATTTGGGGTATGATGTTTCGCGAGTTGGCTGTGAACGCAACGGTGGATGTTGTCGCGCATCTGGATCACGGGGCAACCCCCGACGAGTGTTTTGCCGCGCTGGACGCGGGTTTCACAAGCGTGATGTTTGATGGCTCTAAGCTGCCGCTTGATCAAAATATCGCGCAAACTCAAAGCGTCATCGAGCGCGCGCAGGTCTATGGTGCCAGCACTGAGGCGGAAATCGGCTTTGTTGGCTATGCGGATGGGGCGCAATCGGCAGGTACAGACCCTGATGATGCAATCGCGTTTCATGCAGAGGCCCGCACCGATTGCCTCGCTGTGTCAGTGGGCAATGTCCATTTGCATACCGAACAAACTGCGCCTTTGGATTTTGATCTGCTTGGTCAGATTCACAAGATCGGCTGCCCTTTGGTGTTGCACGGAGGGTCAGGCGTGCCGCTGGCGCATCGGACCCGTGCTGCGCGTGATTTTGGTGTGCGCAAAATCAATCTGGGCACCGAAATCCGCCAGGAATACGGGCGGGCATTGCGGGCGTCTTTGGCACAGGACGCGGATAGCTTTGACCGTTTGAAAATTCAGGCCCCAGTGACCGACGCAATCCAAATGGTGACCGAGGCCGCGCTGAAGCAGGCTTGGGAGAAAGCACCATGACGTATCGCGATGACATCTGGCTTTCGCCAGAGGCAGGGAACTTTGCAACGTTCCGGGCTTTGGTTGAGCAAAAAACCAATCCGGCAGACTGGCCATTGGCCGCTGAGATCGCGGGCAACGCGTTGCTTTACGATGGAGAGATGGTGCGCGCGGCCGCGCCGGACCGGGCCAAACGCGAAGATGTGATGGCTGAATGGGCCACAGCCCTGGCGAAAGGGCCGGGGATTATCGTGATCCGTGACGGGGTATCATCGGACGCATTGGATGCCGCGACCGAACTTTTTTCGGGTATGATCATCGCGCAGCGGGCCACTGGCGAGGGCGGAGGCGATCACTTTGCCAAGCCCGGCGCGAATGACAGGATTTGGAACGCCGCTGAAAAGCACTGCGTGGCAGATCCGGCGGGCTTTGCGCGGTACTATTCCTCTGACGCGATTGCGATGGCATCAGAGGCGTGGTTGGGCCGTGGGTATCAACTGACTGCGCAGGTCAACCGCGTGAACCCGGGCGGCTCCGCTCAGACACCGCATAGGGATTATCACCTTGGGTTCATGACGCCCGATCAGATGGCGGCATACCCTTCCCATATCCACGGGGTCTCGCCCTTGCTGACATTGCAGGGGGCGGTGGCCCATGTGGACATGCCGCTTGAGACTGGTCCAACGCTCTATTTGCCGTATTCGCAGCTCTTCTTTGAAGGGTATCTGGCCTATGGCCGCGCGGAGTATCAGGCGTATTTTGCAGAGCACCACGCGCAACTGCCGCTGACAAAGGGTGACTGTGTGTTCTTCAATCCGGCGGTGATGCACGGGGCGGGGACCAATGTCACAAAAGATCGTGAAAGGCTGGCTAATCTACTGCAAGTCGGCTCTGCCTTTGGCCGCTCAATTGAATCCGTCAACCGCGCGGCGATGGTACAAGCACTGTATCCGACCCTTCAGAACATGGCAGGAACTGAACGTGCCAACGCGATTGCGGCAAGCGCTGAAGGCTATGCCTATCCCACCAATCTGGACGTCGATTTGCCTGTGGGCGGGCTTGCCCCTCTCACGCAGGCGCAAATCGTGGAACAGGCGCTTGCGGACGGGACAGAGCCCGCTGTCTTTAACGCGCTCATTGACGCAAGCGAAGCACGCCGGCGGTCTTAAACATACGCTCCAAATAGGGCAAACAAATTGACACGCGCACGCAGGCGCGTGGCCAAAAGAAACATGCCGATCAGCTTGCGCTGCACATACAGCGCTTCAACCGGGGGCACATGCGTATAGGCAGGATCATCGGCCAAAGCCATTCCGCGTTCTGTCATCTCTCGGCGCAAGTCACTTTGGCCAAAATCGTACCAGCCGTCTGAGGTAATGCCGCCCAGCAGAAGCTCCAAGAGGTCAAGAAACGTTGCTCTGTGTGAGGGCCCCATAAGCGGGCCGAATGCACCCATTGCCTCTAACCCCGCCTCCATACCGGCCCGATCTTTGTCGATAATCGCGCGCAGAAGCGTGCCATAGGCGGAGCGTATGTCAGGGTCAACGCGCCGGGCTGCGCCGAAATCCAAAAGTAGGATCGTGCCATCCTTGCGCAAGCGATAATTGGCGAAATTCGGGTCAGATTGCATGTGACCCAATTCAAAAAGCTCTCTGAAAGTTAGGTCCAGCAGGGAATGCAGGGCGCCGTCGCGCGCTGCTTGATCAGCGTCGTCCAGAGTTTCGATCGGCGTTCCGCGCAGAAAATCCATCGCCAGCACATTGCGCGTTGAAAGCGCCTCGCAAAAGTCCGGAACTGCAAAGCGCGCATCTCCGCTCAACCATGTCCCAAAGCGCTGCAGCTCAGCGGCCTCGCGCAGGTAGTCAGCTTCTTCGTGAAGCTGGCGTTTGGCGACATCAAGAAGTGGTGCTAGCTCGATCCCTTTGGGGACCATCCCAGACATACGCACAAGCGTGCCTACATTGGAGACATCGCTATCGATGCTTTCGCGGATGCCGGGATATTGCACTTTTATCGCAAGATGCCGGCCATTTAGATCCGTTGCCTCATGCACCTGTCCGATCGATGCGGCCGCAATCGGGCGCACGTTGAACCGCTGAAACCGCTTCATCCAGCCCGGTTCCCATTCTGCATCCAGCACGTCGCGCAGTTGTTTTGGAGGCATGAAATCCGCATCTGAGCGCAGCCGCGAGATGATGTTGGACAGCTCGGGCGGCAGAACGTCACCCGCATCCATTGAGATGAGCTGCCCCACCTTCATTGCGGCCCCGCGCATGCGCGCGAGCTCTGCTGTGAGCCGCCCGATATTACCCGGTGTCAGCGCCAAATCGCGCAGGGTGGGCGCGCGGCCGGACAACAGCTCACGCGCACCGCCCAGTGCCATGTTGCCCGCTATTCCAAGCCCCGCGCCCCCCAGACGGGCAGCGCGGACGGTGCGGCCTACAGGCACGCGGCGGGGTTTGGCAGTGTCGTTCATACCCAGCAACTAAGGCCGCGCAGTCTCATTGTCACTGCGCTGCGACGCTTGGCCCCTCTGATGCCGCCAGCAATTCCGCATTCCCGCCAGATGCGGTTGTGTCCACACATGTCACTTGCTCAGTCGTCAGCCAGCGGCCAAGGGCGCGCGCGGTGACCAAAGGCACAATCGCCCCGTCGCGTGCAGCACAGGCCACAGCCCATGCTTGATCTGGATCGCCCCAATGGATCACAGCGCTAAGGGTGCCCGCTGCGGCATCCTTTGGCGTGGCATCCCCGTTTTCAATGATGTGCTCACATCCCAATGCGCGGGCGGCGGCGGCCTGTGTCGCGGCAAGATCTGAACCCGGACCTGCGCAGAGCACGCCGTGGCGCGCGCCGGTCCGATAGGTGTTTGCCTCGCCCGTTGGGCCGGGAAGCGGCACGGGTGCAGGCGAAAGATCAGCATCTTCAGCCCCTTGCACAAAGGCGCTCATGTAGCGCGGGCCACCTGCTTTTGGTCCTGTTCCGCTGAGCCCATGCCCGCCAAAAGGCTGGCTTCCCACGACGGCGCCGATTTGGTTGCGGTTGATGTAAAGGTTCCCGGCTTCGACCCGGTCCACAATATGCTGCACGCGCCCATCGATGCGTGTGTGAAGGCCAAAGGTCAGACCATAGCCTGTTGCGTTGACTGCATCGATCACGGCGTCCAGCTCATTGGATTTAAACGTCGCGATATGCAGGACAGGGCCAAAAATCTCTTCTGTCACATCCGCGATACCGTCGACGGCGATCACCGCTGGGCCAACAAAAGTGCCGGTGTCAGGGGCGGCCACTTGTTTAAGGCACCGTGGCCCGGCGGCATCGACATAGGACTGGATGCGCGTCTGCGCTGTGTCGTCAATCACCGGGCCGATATCTGTCGCGGGGTCAGAGGGATCCCCCAAGCGCAACGCGTCAATCGCGCCAAAGAGCATGGTTTTCAGGCTCTCGGCGATGTCTTCTTGCACATAGAGCACCCGCAGAGCCGAGCAGCGCTGCCCGGCAGATTGGAACGCTGAGGCGACGATATCGCTGACCGCTTGTTCAGGCAGCGCGGTGCTGTCGACGATCATCGCATTGATGCCGCCGGTTTCGGCGACAAGCGGGGTGCCGGGCGGTTGATGCGCGGCCAGTTCACGGTTGATCCGTTGGCCGGTGGCAGTAGAGCCTGTGAAACAAACGCCGCCGGTGTTCCGGTGGCGGCACAAAGCCGGGCCCACGATCCCACCTTCGCCCGCAACAAGCGCAAGCGCTGTGGCGGGTACGCCTGCGTCGTGCAGGATTTCAACAGCACGTCGCGCGATCAGCGTTGTTGCCTCAGCCGGCTTTGCGATCACCGCATTGCCCGTTGCAAGGGCGGCTGCAATCTGACCCGTGAAAATCGCAAGTGGGAAGTTCCACGGTGAGATGCACAGAACCGTGCCAAGCGGTGCACCACTTTGGCCCGCTGCGCAGGCTGCATAATACCGCAAGAAATCAACGGCTTCACGCAATTCCCCAATGCAATCTATGAGGGTTTTTCCGGCCTCATCCATGAGCAGGGCAAAGAGCTCTGGCCCTGCGGCCTCATAAGCATCTGCGGCGCGGTTCAGGATTGCGGCCCTCTCTGCGACGGGCGTATCCCAAGGGTGTAAAGCATCGGCTTGGGCTTGCGCGGCTTGTGCATCCACAAACGCAACGCGCCCAACTTCGGCGCCTGTTGCGGGGTTAAGAACGGGTGCACCTGACCCGCTGACACGAGCGGCACGGGCCGCGGCCACGTCCGCCATAAGCGCAGACTGCACGCCAGGATCGCCAAGGAACCAGCCGTTCGAATTCTCGCGCTCAGGCGCAAAAAGCTTGGCAGGCGGGATCACGGCTGCATTCGTGCCAAGTGTTTCAAGGGCCGCAAACGGATCTGCTGCTACAAGCTCAGGGGCAACATCTTCATCCACGATCTGATTGACAAAAGAGCTGTTGGCCCCGTTTTCCAACAAGCGCCGGACAAGATACGCAAGCAGATCCTTATGTGCGCCGACGGGTGCATAGATCCGGCAGCGGGTGTTATGCGCGCGCAGCACGTTGGTGTGCATCGCCTCACCCATGCCATGCAGACGCTGAAATTCATAAGCGACGTCTTTGGGCGCCATATCGAGAACAGCTGCCACCGTATGTGCGTTATGGGTGGCGAATTGAGGATAAATCCGGTCGGCCATGTCAAAAAGCTTCCGCGCACAGGCGATATAGCTCACATCTGTTGCAGGCTTTTGGGTGAACACGGGGAAACCCGGCCAGCCTTCGACCTGCGCCAGCTTAATTTCGGTATCCCAATATGCGCCTTTGACCAACCGCACCATAACGCGGCGATCAAGGGCCGAGGCGCGGGCATAGATCCAATCCAGCACCGGGGCTGCGCGTTTGGAATACGCTTGCACCACGATCCCGAACCCATCCCAACCCTTAAGAGCCGGGCTGCTCAGGACGGCATCGATCACATCAAGCGATAGGTCCAGCCTTTCGGCCTCTTCGGCATCAATATTCAGCCCGATGCCCGCCGATTTGGCCAGCGATGCAAGTGACAGAACGCGCGGCACCAATGCTTCCAACACTTGGGCTGCTTGGAGCGGCTCATAACGGGCATATAGCGCGGAGAGTTTGATTGAGATGCCGGGATTCTCCGCGATATCCGCGTGGACTGCGCCCTTGGCGATATCGGCAATCGCATCGGCATAGGCCATATGATAGCGCCGTGCGTCCGCTTCGGTGCGGGCCGCTTCGCCTAGCATGTCATAGGAATAGGTAAAACCTTTGGCCTCCATCCCTTTGGCGCGTGTCATTGCCTTGCCGATGGTTTCTCCCAGCACAAACTGGCGGCCCATTTCTTTCATCGCCTGGCCAACGGCACGGCGGATTACGGGCTCACCTACCCGTTTGATCGCGTGGCGCAGCACGGACGTGACGCCGCGCTGATCATCGTCCAGCACTTTGCCGGTCAGATAGAGCGCCCATGTGGAGGCATTAATCAACGGCGAATGGGAGCCGCCGATATGGGCCGACCACGCAGAGGGCACGATCTTGTCTTCGATCAGATCATCAATGGTGGCCGCATCCGGCACCCGCAAAAGCGCCTCGGCCAAGCACATCAGGGCCACACCCTCTTCAGAGGACAGTCCATATTCCTCAAGGAAGAGCTCCATGAGCGAGGGATCTGAATCCTCGCGGATTTCGCGCACCAGATCAGCGCCAGAGGCCGCGATGCGAGCCCGGTCCTGTGCGGAAAGGGCTGCGGTTTTGGACAGCTCTGCAAGCAAAGCCTGTTCATCTGCAAACGTAGCGGTGCGGATTGCGGTGCGTAGATCCATTAGTCTGCTCCTTGGGCGCGCGTGACCATGCCAAACAGATCACGAGGATCATCAGGGTCCGCAATCATATCAAGATTGATGTAGTGTCCGGTTTTCTCAAGCTGGCGGTGCACATAGCGCAGGGCGCTGAAATCTTCGGTCGCAAAGCCGACCGAATCGAACAAAGTGATCTGTGAGCTGTCCGTGCGGCCGCTTTTGCGATCCGTGATCACTTCCCAAAGCTCTGTGACGGGGTGATCGGGGTTCAGCTGCTGAATTTCGCCTTCAATCCGGGTTTGCGGTGGGTATTCCACGAAAATGTCAGACCGCAGAAGGATATCGCGGTGCAGTTCCGTTTTGCCGGGGCAATCACCGCCGATGGCGTTGATGTGTTGGCCTGCGCCGACCATGTTATCGGTCAGGATCGTCGCGTATTGTTTGTCGGCGGTGCAGGTTGTGATGATATCCGCGCCGGTCACTGCCTCTTGCGCAGTGGCGCAGGCGGTAACGGTTAGCCCGCTGTCTTTCAGGTTTTTCACAACCTTTGCCGTTGCGGCTGGATCGATGTCATACAGCCGGACATCGCTGATCTCCAAAATCCGCTGGAAGCCGAGCGCCTGAAATTCGCACTGCGCGCCGTTGCCGATTAGGGCCATCGTTTTGGCCTCCTTGGGCGCAAGATGTTTGGCCGCAACGCAAGACATTGCAGCAGTGCGGAGCGCGGTCAGCACCGTCATCTCAGACAACAAGATCGGATAGCCTGTATCAACCCGCGCTAGCAGGCCAAAGGCGGTGACAGTCTGATACCCGCGCGCCATGTTCGCAGGGTGGCCGTTCACGTATTTAAAGCCATAGGTTTCACCGTCGGAGGTTGGCATCAGCTCAATCACGCCTTCCTCGGAATGTGAGGGCACGCGCGGTGTTTTGTCAAAATCGGGCCAACGGCGATAGTCAGCCTCAATCTCATCGGCGATGCCCGCGATCATATCGGCCACGCCAATGGTGTTTAGCAGTTTCATCATATCGGCCACCGAAACAAACGGGACCATCGCAAGGGCAGAAGGTTGGGGGGCGGTCATGTCAGGTTCTCCGGGGTCAGAAGGAACGGGTGGGTTTATCAAGCACTGTGCGTCCCAAAAGCGAGGCCGCGAAATCAACCATCAGGCGGGCTGTCTTGCCGCGCTCATCCAGAAATGGGTTCAGCTCCACAAGATCAAGCGAGGTCACAAGGCCGCTGTCATGCAGCAATTCCATCACCAAATGCGCCTCGCGAAAGGTTGCGCCGCCGGGCACGGTGGTGCCAACGGCACAAGCGATGTCCGGTTCCAGAAAATCGACATCAAAGGACACGTGCAACCGTCCATTCGCTGCCGCCACGCGCTCAAGAAACCGGGCCAACGGGGCTTTGATGCCGTGCTCATCAATGGCGCGCATATCATGGATATCAAGCGCCAGTTCGTTGATGATGGCGCGTTCCGCCGGATCAACCGAGCGTAGCCCCAAAGCGCAGAAATGCGCCGGATCAACCGGATGGGTCAGCGGTGGATAATGCCCCTCAAACCCATCGCAGCCCAGAAAATACGCCACGGGTGTGCCGTGCAAGTTGCCGCTTGTGGTGGTGTCCAGCCGGTGCAAATCAGGATGCGCATCCAACCACAGAACAAAAAGCGGCTGCCCCTGATCGGCAGCATGGTGTGCAAGGGCGGGCACGGTGCCCGCAGAAAGCGAGTGATCGCCGCCAAGAATGATCGGCATGTCACAGCTTTGCGCCGCCGCATACGTTGCAGCATGCAGCGCTTCGGTCCAGCCGCTAACGGCGGCAAGATCATGCACAGCGCCGTTGGGATGGGCGGCATCACCAACGGGGGCCGGGGTCACGTTGCCTTGATCGCGGACGTTGTGCCCAAGGCTTTGCAGGGCTGGTCCAATACCCGCAGTGCGGTAGGCGTCCGGCCCCATAAGACAGCCGCCCTGATCTGTGCCCGATTGGACAGGCGCTCCGATAAGTGTGATTGATTTGGCGGTCATCTGTTGCTCCATACCTTGCGGCGCCAGAATACCTGTAGCCGCCGCATATTCGCAGTTATCAGAGTGATCATTTTGAGATATGATATGAACAGTTTGGAAAGAAATGAGACAGTTTGGAAATGCGCCCCCTTGATTCTACAGATCGCGCCCTGTTGACGCGGCTGCGCCACGATGCGCGCACGTCGGTCACGGAACTGGCCAACACGTTGGGTTTAAGCCGTGTCACCGTTACGGCCCGGCTTAAGGCGCTCAAGGATGATGGGATCATTCGGCGATTTACGATTGAAGCGGCTGAGGCCGTAGAAGAAGAGACGATCCGCGCGACGTCATTGATTGAATTGAACCTAAGCAAAACCGACCGCGCCCACCGTGATCTTGCCCGGTTTCCTGAGATCACGAGCCTCTATACAACCAATGGAACATGGGCTTTGGTGGCTACACATGAGACGCGCAGTCTGACGGCCTTTGACGCGCTGCTTAACAGGATGGGTAAGATCGACGGGGTGTTGAATGTTGAGACTTGTTTGCATCTGACACGGATCGTTTGAGGGGAACAGAAATGCTAACGCTTGCCAATGCGGAGCTGATCCTGAGCGGCGAACAATGCCGTGGTGCGGTGCATGTGATTGCAGGCCGGATCGCTGATATCAGCACAGGGCGCTCCGTTCCTAAAGGGGCCATAGATTGCGGAGGTGACTATCTGTGCCCGGGTTTGATTGAACTGCACACAGACAATCTTGAGCGCCATATCCGCCCGCGCCCCAAGGTCGATTGGCCCCATGCGCAGGCGATTATGGCCCATGACCGGGAGCTTGCTGGAACTGGTATCACCACAGTGTTTGACGCGCTACGGGTCGGCTCATTTACGGATCAGAACGGGCGATTTGTGCAATATGCGCGGGGGCTTGCGGATGAGATCAACGCCGTGCGGACAGCCGGGCATCTTAAGATCGCGCATCACTTACATTTGCGCGCTGAGGTGTGTTCGGAAACGCTTTTGGATGAGTTAGAGAGCTTTGACCCATCGGATCATGTGGGGCTTGTATCTTTGATGGATCACACACCGGGGCAACGGCAATTCACGGATGTCTCCAAGTTCGAGCTGTATGTCCGCGGGAAGTACAGCTTTACAGATGCAGAGTTTGCTGATCACGTCGCGTTTCTGCGCGGGATGCAGGCCCAGAATGGGGCCCGGCATGAAGTGGCCGCAGTTACCCATGCACAGCGCTTTGGTGCGGTGCTGGCCAGCCACGATGACACAACCGAAGAGCAGGTTCAGATCAGTGCGCAACATGGCGTGCGCTTGGCGGAATTCCCAACAACCCAAAGTGCGGCAAGCGCCTGCCGGGCGGCCGGGATTGGCGTGATGATGGGCGCTCCCAACGTTGTGCGCGGTGGGTCGCATTCCGGCAATGTTGCGGCGGTTGAGTTGGCCCAGGCTGGGCTTTTGGACATTCTATCCTCTGATTACGTGCCATCGGCCTTGCTGACGGCGGCCCTGATGCTGGCGGATCTTTGGGAGGATTTGCCGCGCGGGATTGCAACGGTGACGGCAGCTCCGGCCCGCTATGTTGGGCTTGAGGATCGCGGACAGCTGGCAATCGGGCAGCGCGCAGACCTTCTGCGCTTTGCGCGGGCGGGCACTGCTGCTGCCGTTCGGTCCGTCTACTCGGCGGGCATGCGCGTGGCGTAAAAGCCGGTGTGCGGACTTAGCCCAGAACAGAAAAGCTTGATGCGGTGTTGATCGGGCGTTTGCGCGAATAGAAACCGGCATCAATGGTCACGTCCGTATACGGCAAGGTGAACTGCAGCGGCTTTGCATCGTGATCTTCGGAGTCTTCATAAGCAACAAGAGCGGCCATCAGCTTGGCCGCAATCGGCGCGTTTTTGTATTGGTTTCCGGATGTACCACAGGCCATGAAAAAGCCGGGCAAGGACGATTTATCATAGATCGGGATCCAATCCGTTGAAGCGTCATAAAGATCCACAACCCCGCGTGTTTTCGATGGAATTCCCAAAGACGGAACCCGCTGCGCAAACCGCATCGCTTGCGTTGTCCATTGGTCCGAAAATTCGGCGTTGTAGTCCAAATCATCCTCTACCCAGTGATGCGTGTCACACTCCGGGTCTTCTGATCCGATAAGAATGTTATTGCCATGCTCGGGGCGGCAATAAAGCGCGATATCGCTGTCTGATACGATCATGCCATCGGTCTCGAAATCGAACCCCGCAGGTGCCGGCACATGGACCACTTCCTGCCGCAAGGGGCGCGTGGTGATCGTCATGTCTTGGGTCACGCCCGCCAGCGCGTTGATCGCGGATGAAGCAGGGCCCGCGATATTGATCACAACAGGTGCGGCAATGGCGGTGCCATCGTCCAGCGTCACACCCGAACAGCGGCCGTTTTCTTGGGTGACCGCGATCACGCTCCGCCCAAGATGGGCGGTTGCCCCATGGCGGAAAGCGGCGTTTAACAGGTTTTGGGCAGACAGCGCCGGGTCTGTCACATAACCCGCGTTTGGCCAAAGTACGGCTCCCGACATCTCTCCGCCCGTTGGCTCTCCGAACCCCGGCTGATCCATGCGCTTTGCCGGTGCAAAGCGGTTAAGATCATACATCGGCAATGCGTCTTGGATCTGAGCGTTTGTCCATTCCTCAAACGGGCAGCCCAGCTTGGCGGAGTTTTCCATATGTTCGGTCAAATGGCCGTTGGCTTCGGTCTTCATCACAAGACATCCGCAGGGTTTGAACTTGGCCAACATCTCACTGTGCGGTGCCCCAAGATAAGACGCCCAGTCGCGCCAATAGTGATAACCCTCCCACGCAAAGGCAGTGCCGTCGAAGGTTGAATAATGCATCCGAATGATCGCGCAGGACCCTGCCGTGGAACCATGCCCAGCCTGTGAATTGCGGTCCACCACAACGACCGAGCGGCCCTGCTTTGCCAGTTCAAATGCGGTGGCCGCACCGATCACGCCCGCGCCGATGACAATGACGTCTGCTGTGGTGCTCATAGTTCTGTTTCCTCCACAATGGCGCGCACATAGATGCCGAAATCCTCAACAACCTTTGGCAAAGGTGCGCGCCCGGTAAATGTCAAAAGATAGTTCGAAACATTGGCGAGCCGCGTTTCCCAAGGCTCGTTCAGCTCGGCGGCGTTGTATCCAAGCTGCATGTAATACAGAACGCGGGCGCGGATCACCGCTTCGGCCGGGTCATAATCAAAGCGCTCAAACATTGCGGCCAAAGCCGCGGTCACATCGCGATCCGTGGCGCTTAGCTGTGCTTGAACACTTGGATCACGGCGCGCCCAATCCCGCACGGCAAAGTCCAGCGGAATGTCAAAAAGCGCCGGGTCCACTACACATTTATGGATGTTACAGATCGCTTCGCAGATAGAACCAGCCGGCATCGCGGCCTGCGCGATCATCTGGCGCGGGTTTGTGTCAAACCACGTTTGCAAAAGCGCATTGGTCAGGTCTGAGCGGCTTTTGAAATACCAATAAAAAGAGGACCGTGAAACGCCCAGCCGCTCTGACAACAACAGAACTTTGACCTGCTTTTCACCCGCTTCGATCAGGACCTCGAGGGCGGCATTAAGCCAGTCTTGCCGCGTGACCTTGATATTGCCATTCAGCGGGATCTGATCCGGGTTGTCCCGGTGCAAAAGTCGCGTTGCGCGGGTCATGATATGGGCGGTGCTCCACCTTCTGCGGTGCGTTTGGCGACAAACGCGGTCAAAGCACCGTACCTATCGGGATCAATCGCCGGGCCGGGGTGTTCAAGGATTGACTGCCATTTGTCCGTGGCGCGGGTATGGGCATCCAGCGCACCGTTTTCCGTCCATTGCCCGAAATTGGACCAATCTGCATTTAGGGGTTCATAGAATTCAGATGTGTAGCGGGCCATCGTTTGAGTCGTGGCAAAGAAATGCCCCTGCGGTGCGACCTCAGCGATCGCATCAAAGCCCATCGCATCCGTGGTGGCTTCCGTTGGCGTGCACAGGTCGGCAATCATATTGACGACCTCCATATCGCAGATCAACTTTTCATAACTGACGGTCAAACCGCCCTCAAGCCAGCCAGCTGCATGCACGATCGTTGTTGCTCCGGCCATCAGACAACCCCAAAGACCCATTTGGGTTTCATTGGCGGCCTGCGCGTCATTTATATTGGCCGCCGATCCGGTGGCCGAGCGCCAAGGCAGCCCGATAAGGCGCGCCATTTGCCCGGCCAAAAGCGAGGCGCGGAAGTGCTCGGGCGTGCCAAAGGCCGGTGCGCCGCTTTTCATGTCAACGTTCGAGGTGAATGTCCCATACATCATGGGTGCACCGTGGCGTGTGAGTTGGCCGAGCGTAATCGCGGCCAATGCCTCGGCATGGGACAGCGCGATTGCACCTGCGACTGTGATTGGTGCCATCGCCCCCATGAGCGTGAAGGGCGTGATGATCGCTATTTGCCCGGCACGCGCGAAATCAATCACCCCTTGCGCCATTGGGATGTCTAACGTGCGGGGGCTGTTGGTATTGATGATGGTGTAGCAATGTGGCGTTGCGGCAAAATCGGCCTCTGAGATACCACGATACAGGCGCATCATCTCAAACGCATCTTCAACCTGCGGGGTGCCGCGTGAGTAGATGAAAAATGGCTTGTCAGATTGGGTCAGCGCGGTTCCGACCATATCATAGTGGCGCAGATGTACAGGGATGTCCTGCGGTTCGATCAAGGTTGGCACAAGGTGCAGGGCATCGAAATGCTGGGTCAGTTTCACCAGCTCGCGGAAGTCTTGCGATGTGCCCGGCCTGCGGCCCTTTACCCGGCATGTGGCGTGGGGTGATCCGGCCCCGGGTTGAAACGTCAGCGTTCCAAGCTCCATCTGCAAATCGCGATGCGGTGCTGCGCCTTTGAGAGCGAAGGATTTCGGCGCAGAGGCCAATGCGGCTTTAACGAGGTCACGTCCTAGAAAGACGATATCGTCTTTGACCCGGGCCCCGGCCGCTGCAAAAATCTTGCGCGCTTCGGGAAGTAAAACGCGCGTGCCAAGCTCCTCCAAGATCCGCAGCGACGTGGCGTGGACGTCATGGGCCTCATCGTCTGACACGGCATTCATGGGCGGGAACGGATTGCGCAGCTGGCGCGCATTTACATTGCGCCCTTGCGGGTCAGCTGACGCATTGCGCCGGCGGCGTCTGGGTTTGCCGCTCATGCTTGGCCTGCAGGTTGGGGGCTGTGCGTCACTGGATCAACCGCGCATCGCTTGACCCGAAGGATCATACGGCGACGGAGCAAGCACCTTGGCCGCGCGTTCGATCCCAACGATATGCACGCTCAGCTCCGTGCCCGGCTTGGCATAGGCGGGGTCAACCATTGCCATTGCAATCGATTGTCCAACGCTGTGGCCATACGCGCCCGAGGTCGTGAACCCGATCCGGGTGCCATTTGCCCACACCGGCTCGTACCCCGATGCATCTGCAATCGGGCTGTCTAATCCCAGCGTGACAAGCACCTTAGATGGCCCGGTATCACGCTCTTTCATCGCGGCTTCGCGTCCGTTAAATTCTGGCTTTTGCCAATCAATCCAACGGTCCATCCCGGTCATTGCGGCGGTGCGATCTTGCGTGAATTCAGCAGACCAAATACCATAGGATTTCTCAATACGCAGTGAAAGAAGCGCGTTAAAGCCAACCTCTTTGAGCCCATGATCGGCCCCGGCTTCAAGCAGCATCCGCCGCAACGCGATATGTTCACCGGCTTTGCAGTGAATCTCATACCCATGTTCGCCAGTCACTGAGAGACGGCCCACCTTGCACCGTAGCAAGCCCAGATCAAAAGTGCCGCAGCCCATGAACGGCAGAGATAGATCAGGCTGAAGGGAGTGCAATAGCGCCTTGGCATTTGGGCCTGAGACGCTGAACCCACAAATATCATCGGAAACATCGCGGATCATGACACCGGGCCCTTCGTTGTCATGGAACCACCGTTTGTGCCATTGCCGCAGATAATAGGAGCCCATGATCCACCATGTTCCATCGCCCCAATTGAAGAGCGTAAGATCACCTTTCAGCTTACCTTCGGGAGACAGCATAACCGCAAGCCGCGCGCGACCGGGTTTTGGCAGTTTGGTGGCAAAGATCCGCTCTAACCACGCTTCGGCACCGGGGCCATAGAGTTCGAACCGGGAGAACCCGGTGATATCCAGCAAACCTGCGGCCTCGCGGACGGCTTTGCATTCAGCCTCGACAAATGGCGTGGCGTCGGTTCGGTTAAGCGATGGGGTTTCTTCAAACTCCGACGGGGCAAAGTATAGCGGCACCTCCAGGCCCCAAGAGCACCCCCAACGCGCGCCGGCTTCGGTCATTTCAGAATAGGCAGGCGCCATACGCAGCGGGCGGCCTGCGGGCAATTGCTCGTTCGGGTAAGACATCACAAAGCGGCGCGAATAGAATTGGCCGGTGGTCTGTTTGATGTAGTCCTTGTTGGAGTGCTGCGGCCCATAGCGTGCGATATCCATCGACCATGCATCCGTTTCGGTATCGCCGTGGATCATCCATTCGGCAAGAGTTTTGCCAACGCCGCCGCCTTGGAGGAAACCGGCCATGACGCCACAGGCCAACCAATAATTCGGCACGCTTTCAACAGGGCCAACAAGAGGGTTGCCATCGGGGGAGAACGTGAATGCTCCGTTGACCCAATTCTCAATCCCTACATCGTTCAAGCAGGGGTAGCGGTCAAAGGCCATCATCAGCTCGCGTTCGATCCGGTCTGGTTCTTCCTGCAAGAGCTCAATACCGTAATTCCACGGCGCACCGTCCATCATCCAATGCTTATGGTCTGTCTCGTAAATACCCAGAAGGATGCCCTTTTTATCCTGCCGGACATAGGTAAACCCCTCAAGATCCACCATCATCGGGATTTCAAAATCCATTTCTGCGATTTGCGGGATTGTTTCGGTCAGAAAGTAGTGATGCGCCAACGGTGAGACGGGCAGATCAAGCCCAACCATCTTGCCGCATTGCTTGGCCCAGAGCCCGCCTGCATTAACGACATGCTCTGCCGTGATCGTGCCCTTTTCGGTCACGACCTCCCATTCATGGCCCTTCCAATTCAGCTCAAGCACACGGTTGTGCTCAATGATATCAGCGCCCCGGTTTTTGGCAGCGCGGGCATAGGCGTGAACGGTGCCCGTGGTATCAACATACCCCTCACGATCCGCCCAAAGCCCACCGATGATGCCGTCTGTGCTCATGATCGGGCATTTCGCCTTGATCTCGTCAGGTGTCATCAAGTGGCAGTCTTCGATACCGATGGTCTGAAATGTCCGATAGGCCGATTGCAACCATTCCCATCGCTCAGGAGCAGAAGCAACTGAGATCCCGCCGGTCATATGGAGGCCAATATCGATGCCGGATTCTCTTTCGACCTCTTCCAAGAGATCGATTGTATAGGCCTGGAGCGCAGCCATATTGGGATCCGCGTTCAGCGCATGGATCCCGCCAGCCGCATGCCATGAAGAGCCTGCGGTTAGGACATTGCGTTCGATGATTGCAACGTCAGTCCAACCGAATTTAGTGAGATGGTAGGCGACGGAAGATCCAACAACCCCGCCGCCAATCACGACGGCCCGATAATGCGATTTCATGACAGTCTCCCCGCAGAGCTTTGTTTGCTTTGCGAGGAGGGTAAGGTCGTGGCTTTCTTGATTCTAGACAGAACTGTCCAGAGGTCAGTCAGTTTGCGACACAGCCTTCAAATGCCGTGGCCAATGCGCCAAGAATTTCGGCATAGCTTTGATCGGGGCGGCCGTCTGGACGGGCCATTACGATGGTTATGTCGATGTCCGCTTCCAAAGCTTCGATCATTGCCTGTGGCGTTTCAGCGTCTACGATCAGGCAGGGCGAAGCTGTTTCTGCGATCAAAGCACGGACATCGCGCATCGTAGCGGCACCGGGCGTTTGAGCATCCGTCGCAGCGAAAGGTGTGAAGTCGGGAAGCCCAAGTTCTGCGAAATAACCATAGGCATCATGATAGGCAAAAAGCCCTTCGGGAAGCGCTGCAAAGCGGGCGCTGAGTGATGCTTCGAGAGGTTCGATAGTCTCGACAAAAGCAGCGGCATTGCTGGCAAATGCGGCGGCATGCTCGGGGGCGATTTCACCAAGCTGTTCGGCAATCGCAAGCGCCCAAACAGCTGCGTTTTCTGGGGCGAGCCAAGCATGCGGGTCTACGGAACCATGTTCGTCGTGGCCGTGTTCGTCATGGTCATCATGATCTTCTTCCTTGTGGCCATCTTCATCGTGGCCATGCTCTTCGTGCTCTTCGTGCTCTTCGTGCTCTTCGTGCTCTTCGTGCTCTTCGTGCTCTTCGTGCTCTTCGTGCTCTTCGTCATGGGCGTCATGATGCTCATCGCCATGGCCCCCATGATCATGGGCATCTTCTCCGGCGTCAATCAGGTGAATACCTGCGATACCCAAAAGTTCGAGCGTCGGTGCTGTGCGGCCTTCCGATGCTTTTTCAAGCCAAGGTGTCAAAGCCTCGCCCATCCAAAAAAGAGCGTCCGCATTTTGAATGCTGCGCGCCTGCGATGGCTTGAGCGCCATGTCATGAACGGTCCCAGCGCCGGTAACTAAAACTTCGGCCGTTCCCAGATCACCCAGCACCTCAGATACGATTGACTGAGTTGCGGGGATGTCTGTTACAACCTTTAGGCCTTCAGCATAGAGCGGTGCTGCTGTTAAGAGCAGGGGGGCAAGCATATAACGCATGGGAATCCTTAGCCAAATGTAGGGATATTTCTTTCGGCAGGGTTGTTAGGTGATATATTATAACATAGCAAGCGCGGAAATGACGGAGACGCGAGATGCCACACGGATTTTCCAGACACGATCACACGGCTTGTATCTCAACCGCCCTCGCTCGAGCTGAGGCGGCTTGCGATGCCTCTGGGGCCCAATTCACACCGGCACGGCGACGCACACTTGAGATCCTACTTGAAGAACACCGCGCGCTGGGCGCCTACGAGGTGTTGGACAGGCTCCGGGTTGAAGGGCTGGGCTCGCAACCGCCCGTCGCCTACCGCGCTCTGGATTTCCTTGTGAAACAAGGGCTTGCGCATCGCATTGAGCGGCTCAATGCCTTTGTGGCCTGCACGCATGGCACGGGCGACCACGTGCCTGCATTCTTCATTTGCGATACATGTGAGGCGGTCGCGGAATCCGTGCTGGACCCAACGCTGGGGGCCTTGGCCAGCAATGCGCAAGAGGCGAATTTCTCAATTTCTCAGGTGGTTGTTGAGGCGCGCGGCACCTGCGGCACTTGCCAAAGTACGCAAGCATGAGCGCACTCATAAGCATTGATGGGCTGCGCATGACCTATGGGCGCGATGTTGTGCTTAGCGGAGTCAATCTGAAGGTGCAGCCCGCTGAGATCCTGACCATTGTTGGCCCCAACGGATCCGGAAAATCAACCTTGCTGCGCGCGATTGTAGGTGCTGAGAAACCCAAAGCTGGCCGGATCGAACGAAGCCCGGAGCTGCGCATTGGCTATGTGCCGCAAAAGATGGCTGTGGATACGCGCCTTCCGCTGAGTGTGCTGCGGTTCTTAAGGTTACCAAACCATAGCAGTTCTGCGGCTGTCGCTGCACTTAAGCAAGTCGGCGCGGAGGCAATGGTCAAGCGGGCCTTAGCGGATCTTTCGGGCGGTCAATTGCAACGCGTGATGCTTGCGCGCGCGCTGCTGGGTGCGCCAAACCTGCTTCTTTTAGATGAGCCAACACAGGGGCTTGATCAACCGGGGTCTGCCGCGCTTTATAAGCTTATTGAAGGGCTTAGAGACGATCTGGGCTGTGCAATTATGATGGTAAGCCATGAGCTTCATGTGGTGATGAGCGCATCGGATCGGGTCATTTGTCTGAACGGGCATGTATGCTGTGAGGGGCATCCGGATGTGGTGGCCTCGGCCCCGGAATACCGGGCTTTGTTCGGTAGCGGCACGGGCGGTGCGTTGGCGCTTTATCGCCATGAGCACACACATCACCACCACGACCATGATGGCGACGACCATGACCATGTCCACGGGCACACCCATGCTGAATGATTTTCTTGTTCGGGCTGCGTTGGCAGCCGTCGGTGTGGCGGCGGCTGCGGCCCCGCTTGGATGCTTCGTGATCTGGCGTCGCATGGCGTATTTTAGCGATGCAACGGCCCATGCTGCTTTGCTGGGTGTAGCGATTGCACTCACCCTCCAAGCTCCTATTTTTCCAACCGTTTTAGTCGTTTCGCTGGCGGCTGCGGTGATTGTTACACAGATTGCAGGGCGCGAAATGGCATCTGACACAGCGCTTGGTGTGATCGCGCATGGGGCGCTTGCTCTGGGCTTGGTCGCTGTGTCTTTGGTGGACGTTCGGATCGATGTGGATGCTTTTCTTTTTGGGGATGTGCTGGCCGTCACCCGCGGCGATTTGGGGGTGATCTGGCTGGGGGCTTTTGCCGTGGTTTCCCTGGTTGTCTGGCGGTGGTCTGCTTGGCTTTTGGTGGTGCTCAGCCCTGATCTGGCCCGTGCGCAAGGGCTTGATCCCAAACGAGAAGAGCTGATCCTGACATTGGCTTTGGCGATTGTTGTGGCGGTTGCAATTCAGGTGGTTGGCGCGCTTTTGATCGCGTCCCTTTTGATCATCCCGGCGGCAGCGGCGCGGCCTTGGGCAAAAAGCCCGGAATGGATGGCAACGATAGCTGGCGGCATCGGTATTGCGTCAGCTTTGGGCGGGCTGCAAGTCGCGCTTTGGGCGGATACGCCAGCGGGCCCAAGCATTGTCGTTGTTGCTGTTTTTATCTTTACGATCAGCACGTTGGCCGCCACTTTGCGCTATGGCTGGGGAGGTTCATCATAAACAAGCCGCAGACCTTGGTGGGTGGTGGTGCTGTCCGGTGAATTGCCCATCCGCGCCGCAATTCTGTAGCGATAGCAATAGGATACATGGCAAAGGTAGGACCCGCCTTTCAAGAGCTTATACCCCCGCATTTGGGCTGCACGCGCTTTGATTTCGCGCTTTAGCGATGGCAGTCGAAATGGTTCAGCGGTCCATTCCCAAACGTTCCCTAACATGTTGAAAACACCGTAAGAATTTGCGTCAAAGCTGAGCGTGGGGGCGGTGCCGTCAAAGCCATCAGCGGCTGTGTTGTGATCTGGAAAGTGACCCTGCCAGATGTTGCAGGGATACGGGCCGCCATCGCCGGGATGCACCATGCCCCAGCTATATGGCACGTCCGATTGCCCGCCGCGCGCGGCATGTTCCCATTCCGCCTCACTTGGGAGCCGCCCACCGGCCCAAAGGGCATAGGCGCGAGCGTCGTTCCAGCTAATTTGCGTCACAGGATGGGTGTCTGGATCTGGTGGCTCAGTGCCCGGCCCAAACGGCGCGCACCAATTTGCACCGTCAACCCGCCGCCACCAAGGGACGCCGGGTACGCTTTCAGTTCGCCCAATACTTTCAGGCACTTGTGAAGCAAAGACAAAAGACCAACCAAGGCGTTCGGCCTCTGTTGCATAGCCCGTTTCGGTGATGAACTGGGCGAATTGGGTGGTCGTGACAGTGCCGCGCTCCATCCAGAATTTGCGGATTTTGGTGCGCTTGAGCGGGCTTTCGCAATCTGCAGGAATGCCGGGATGATCGGTGCCGATCCAGCCCGCCCCGCCGGGGATTTCCACGCAATCCCGTGCCGGTTTGCCAGATGGCAGATCCGGTAATTGAGTGGCGCGTCCTAAGGATCGGCTTGGTGCGCAGCATGGTTTCGCAGGGGTATCCGTCATCCGCAAACCGTCGCTTAAGCCGCGCGCGTTAACAAGGGCGCTCGCACCCTTAAGATCGTCGTTTCGGCGCAAAATTGCAGGGGCACAACCGATACACATCCCATGCACATTCGATATGGCTTGGGTTTAGCCCCAAAAGGTTAAGAATTTCGTTAAGGTTTTATGACCAAGCTTCGGTTACAAATCCAATTTAAGCTCACCATTCGGATCCGCCGCGCGGGATTGGCAAGTGATGATCCGCGACGTTCGTTGCGCGCGTGACAGTACAAAATCGCGGTGTTCAACATCGCCCGCCAACACAGTGCATTGGCAGACGCCGCACAAACCATCCGCACATTTCACGTCCACTGGAATGCCTGCGCGAAGCAACGCATCCGAAAGCGGCTCATCAGCGGCGACCTGCACCGTTTGGTCGGACGTCACCAAATGCGCCGTGAATGGGTGGTTCTCATACTCGGGAAGCTCCGGAACTGAGAAGTATTCAAGATGCTTGGCCGCATCGGGGAAATCGCGGGCCGCATCCATGACGGCGGCCATATAGGCCTCGGGCCCGCAGGTATAGATATGGGGACCCAGCGCTGCGCCGTCCCATCGCGCGGCATGGGGAGCACAGATTGCAGAAAGATCCGCGCGCGTGCCCTCGTCAGAGATATGCAGATGCAAGTGATTGGCCCAAGGCGCAGCCGCGATTTCATCCAAATAGGCTGCTGCGGCCCGGGTGGACACAGAGTAATGCAGCGCGAAATCGCAGCCCAGCGCATGCAGCCTGTGCGCCATTGCGATCATGGGCGTCACCCCGATGCCGCCGCCCATAAGGAGCGAATAGGGGGCGCCTTCGACCAAAGGGAAATGGTTGATCGGTTTTGAGATGAACACTTTGCGCCCGGGTGTGAAGATCCGGTGCAACAGAGCCGATCCGCCGCGCCCCTCATCTTCGCGCAGCACACCGATTTCATAGGTGCTGCGGTCTGCGGGATTGCCGGACATTGAGTATTGCCGGAGATATTCAGGCGCCACGACGATATCAAGATGCGCGCCCGCGTCCCATTCGGGAAGCTGCGCGTCGTCAAGCGCGCGTAGGGTGTATTTTGTGATGGTGGGCGAAAGCACGGTGGCTTGCGCGATTTCCACGCGCAGGACGGGGCTGCCTTGATCGCTTGCGTAAACATGGGCGGGGCCGCCCGAGGCGCGATAGTCTTTTGCGCTGACCATTGATTGATAGGCTTCGATCCCGGCCTCCCGGTCCATCGGAAACGGGTAAGGGTAGGGTGGCGGCGCAAGCGGGGCGGGATAAACGGCGAGCGTCTGATCTTCGTAGGTCAGGTTCAGATCCGGCGAGAGGCTGCGCGTGTTAACGGGTTTGCGCGTGGGGGCGTATCCGCCAGCTTCGGTCAGTTCCAGATCCCACCACCATTTCTTGACCGGGTTCAGGCCGCCATTACCCAATCGATCGTCCAACCGGGCCAGCAGTGGTGCGGCTTTGGGAGCGTTCATGGCAAGCCAGCGCGCGGGGGCTTCAGCAAAGAGACCTTCGAGGTTCCAAGGGCAGGTTTTCATGCAACGCCCACACATCGCGCCGCCTTCTGTGGTGATCCGATATGTGGCGCATTTCTGGCTGTCGGATTTCCAGATTTCATAGCCGTTGAACATCAGTTTCGGTCCGGCGGTGATCGCGCCTGACGGGCACTCGCGAGCGCATTTGTTACAAGCCTCGCAAAAGGATTGCAGGCCAAAGTCGATGGGTTTGTCATGGGCCAGCGGCATGGTGGTTGTCACAACGCCTGATTTTAAGCGCGGGCCCAGAAACGGGTTGAGGATCACCTCACCAATCCGCGAGACTTCGCCCAACCCCGACAGCAGCAAGAGCGGCGGTTGCAGGACATCGCCGTCAATCACGGTATGGGATTTCGCCTCATAGCCCAACCCGCGGATCGTTGCGGCCACGACGCCGCCCAAAAGAGAGAAGCGCAGATAGGCGCGCATGGATTGTGCTACCGATATCCAATCATCGCCGGAGGCGCCCTCCATGCTTTCAAATCCCTGATCGACGATCATGGAAATGGCTTGGTCGTGGGGCGGGGTAATCGGCTCGCCCAGCGCGTTGTGCGAATACCATGCCCAGTCAGGGCAGCGCGAGGTGCCGATAGCATCAACGCCAAGGAAGTATCCAAGCGCTTTGATCGCGTCAGTGTTGGCTTGTGCGTCTCGGGTGGTTTTGCTGCCGCCGGGTTGTGCCGCCACTGGCCCCGATTGCAGCAGCGTGAAGGCCCCCAGCATCCGACGCTGGGCGGCAGATGGGGCCGATTTTCGCACGTATTTACCACCAGTCGCTTCGGCCTGGAGGGCTTTGCCCATATCTCCGAACTGAGCGCGCGCGAACATATCCGTGCGTTTGGGCACGCGCGGGATCGCGGGCTCATCCATATAAGTTGTGGGTGTGTCTTGGCGTTTTAGCGTTTCAAAAGGGTGCGGGCCCGCGGCAAAGTCTCGTTTGGCGAACGGGTGCAGGTTGAGCGCGCTGCGAGCTTGTGCCCCAGTCCACCACGCCAGGGGCGACTTTACCGTGGCCAAGGGCGCGTCGTGGGAGATCTCAAATGTGGTCGTAACAGCCGCCAACCCATACCCGTGCCGCGCAAACGCAGCCCGGCCTTTTGCGTCAATGAGCCCGGCGGCATGGGCCAATGTTGGCAGGCAGACATCCGTTGAGGTGGCTGTGTGCGCTTTGGCGTCATGGCCCAGCAGCCGTAGATATTGCGCAATAACAACGGCGGTTTCCGTGGCGCGCAAGGCCGCGCGCGCCTCATGCGCGCTGTCCAACCACTCTGCGCCTGGTTCTTGCGGCCGCAAGGGGCGGGGGTGCTCGTAAAGAAAGACGATGCAATGGTCATGGCCCGCAATCGTAGACGGGGGCGCGTCCATCGCATCGCGCAGATCGGCCATGATCAGATCAATCCCCGAGGCCAAAGTTGCCGTCTGTTGCGTGCGCAACGTCTGAGCCAAATGATCAATGCCGGGGTTGCGCAGGGGCATGTCTAGCAGAGCCGCCTTTGGCACCCGTCCACAGCCCACCTGATCGGCATCTGAGAAATAGCCAAATGCTTTGAGATGATTGGCGCGCTCCTGTGGGTTTTGTGGGCAATCTGCAACCGTGCGGTTCACAAGCCCATCTCGGATCGCATCCATCATCGCCTGATATTCGCTCATTGCCGCAGCAAGCGGCGCAAAGCTTGGCGTGGCGGGCGGCCGGTGCTTGGGCCCAACATAGGGCGCGTCAGCTTGCGTGCGCTGCAACGCTTCCAAAGGGAAGGGCCCAAGATGAACGGGCCGCGATTTAGCAGAGCGAAGTTTCATGCGCAGAGCGTCTCTTTATGCGAGCCGCGGCGCAAGCCGATAGTTAGTTCGCCGGCTAAGCGCAGCCATTAAAACCCAGTGGTCACAGCGCCAGCGCGCATGCTTGTGACGGTCGCTAGGGTACTGAGTGCTCAACCAGCGTTTCAAAGGTACCGTAGATCAGCCGTTTGCCGTCGATGATCCCGTCAAGCACGATGGCCGCCATGCGTGGATCGTCATAGATCGCCGCTTCACAGGCATCTCGGGTTGCACGGTCTGGATATTCAACAAATGACAAAACCACGGTTTCATCCTCGGCCAGCGCGATCGCGCGGGGAAAGGATGTGGACGCCCCATGAGGCACCTGCGCTCCCCAGTTCTCGGTGACGCGGGTGGCTCCATGGCTGCAATACACCTCGGCGCTGATCCGGGCGGCGTCCCTGTAGTCTTCTTTGCGGGCGGTTTTTACGGGGATGACGAAACCATCGATGAACATGCGCTGACCCTCCAATTTGTCCTACCTGCATTAGACTATGCCGCGCCCGGTCCGGTCAATGCACCGACCGGACACTGCGCTGTGTCGCCATTGCGACCTTGGGCAATAGACCATCGGCAATTGACCGCGCGTGGTTGAAATACTCTGAAACCTCCCCCTATGCGGGACTGGACAGCAGGCTAAGGCACATTTACGCCCTCGTCCCAACGGAGCTGACGATGCGCAGTGCATGTCCTCAAGCTCTGATCAAAGCGAAGCGGGCTCAGACCCGCCCGCAAAAAGCGGCAGCAGCAGGAGGTCTTTATGGTCCAGAAACTATTTGGCACAGATGGCATACGCGGTGAAGCAAACACCTATCCCATGACGCCAGAGACCGTGCTGCGGCTCGGCGCCGCTGCGGGCCGCTATTTTCGGCGTGAGGGCCGCAAGCCCACGGCGCTTATCGGTAAAGACACCCGTCGTTCAGGCTATATGCTGGAGACGGCGCTGGCGGCGGGCTTCACTTCAACAGGGATGGACGCCACGTTCTTGGGCCCGGTGCCAACACCCGCTGTTGGGATGCTGACACATTCAATGCGGGCTGATGTGGGCGTGATGATTTCCGCCTCGCACAACCCGCACCAAGATAATGGAATCAAATTCTTTGGGCCGGATGGTTTTAAGCTCAGCGATGAGGCCGAAGCCGAAATTGAGGCGCTGTATCATGCGGGTGTTGACCTATGCGCGCCCATGCGGATTGGCCGTGCTGCACGGATCGAAAGTGCGACGGGCCGCTATGTTGAAGTTGTCAAAAGCACGTTGCCCAAGGGCTTGGCGCTTGAAGGCCTCAAAGTTGTGATCGATTGCGCCAATGGCGCAGGCTACAAAGCTGCGCCGCAGGTGCTTTGGGAATTAGGCGCTGAGGTCACGGCGATCGGCACGGAACCCAATGGGTATAACATCAACAAGGAATGCGGATCGACCGCACCGGGCGCATTGGCCGCCAAGGTACAAGAGATCGGTGCAGATGTTGGCATCGCGCTGGATGGGGATGCAGACAGAATTATTCTAAGCGACGAACAGGGTGTTATCGCAGACGGTGATCAACTCATGGGTTTGATCGCAGGACGTTGGGCGGCATCCGGGCAGCTTAAAGGCGGCACGCTTGTCTCAACGGTGATGTCCAATCTTGGGCTTGAGCGCTGGCTCCAAGGGCAGGGCATTACCTTGCTGCGCACCGGCGTAGGCGACAGGTACGTTGTCGAAGCGATGCGCGCGGGCGGTTTCAATCTGGGCGGTGAGCAATCTGGGCACATCGTTATGAGCGACCACGCCACCACTGGCGACGGTCTGTTGGCGGGCTTGCAGTTCTTGCGTGCGATGGTTGAGACAGGCCAGCCCGCGAGCGCATTGGCCCGCGTGTTTGAACCATGCCCCCAGCGGCTTGAGAATGTGCGCTACGGTGCAGGGCTTGAGCCATTGGCCGCGACAAGCGTCAAAAAGGCGATCGCAGAGGCGGAGGCGGCGCTTGTTGGTCAGGGGCGGCTCTTGATCCGCAAATCCGGGACAGAACCGTTGATCCGGGTCATGGCCGAGGCTGAAGATGAAACGCTATTGACCCGCGTGGTCGACGATGTGGCTGGGGCCGTCCGCGCCGCCCTTTAAAAGGCAGCACTTTTCCCGCAACGGGTGAAGGCTTTTGCAAAAGCCTTAAATTCCTTTTCAAGGAATTTGTGCGGCTTCGGGTCGAGCGCCAGAAATTGCGAAACGAGGTTAAAAACCGTCAACCGCTTAACCCGAAATTCACCAGCATGACCCTAGCTTGTCCTCACCATGCGGCAGTTGAGGACGGGTTATGCAAATTGAACAAACGCGGCTTGCGGGGGTGAAAATCATCCGGCCCAAGCGCATCACAGACACGCGCGGTCACTTCCAAGAAAGTTGGCACGCCGCGAAATTTGCCCAAGCGGGTTTGGGTTTGAATTTCGTACAGGAAAACCAATCTTTCAGCCGCCGCGCTGGAACTTTGCGGGGGCTGCACTATCAAGCCCCACCTTATGCGCAGGACAAATTGGTGCGCGTCGTCACTGGCGAGATCATGGACGTTGCTGTGGATGCGCGCCACGGGTCTGCCACCTATGGGCAATGGACCTGCGCTGTGTTGAGCGCGACCAATGGCCGTCAAATGTTAGTGCCGCAAGGCTTCTTGCATGGCTTTGTCACGCTGATGCCAAACACCACTGTGATCTATAAAGTTACCGCTGCGTATGCGCCCGAATGTGACGGTGCCGTCCGTTTCGATGACCCGGCTTTGGGGATCGACTGGGGGGTGCCCAAATCAGCCATTCTTATGTCTGAAAAAGACGCCGCGGCCCCTGCATTCACCGAATGGGAATCGCCCTTCCTTGACACTGGCATGGGGGCAGCAGCATGAAAATCCTCATCACTGGCGGGGCCGGTTTCATCGGCAACCGGGTAGTGCGCAAGGCGCTTGAGCGTGGGCATAGCGTCGTGAATGTGGATGCGTTGACCTATGCCGCTTCAATCTCGAGCGTTTGGGAGCTGGAGGATGCGCCGGGCTATTCGCTGCACGCGCTCGATATCTGCGACCGCACCGCTTTGGAGCACATTTTTTCAAAGGAGCGCCCGGATGCGGTGATGCACCTCGCTGCGGAAAGTCATGTTGACCGCTCGATTGAGGATCCTTCGGCCTGTGTGTCTACAAATATCACCGGCACTTTCACGCTGCTTGAAGCCGCGCGCGCCTATTGGCATGAATCAGATCAGCCCACAGACTTTCGGTTTCATCACATCTCAACCGATGAGGTTTACGGTACGCTGGGGCGCGCGGGACGCTTCACCGAAGACACCCGCTATGCACCCAACAGCCCATATTCCGCGTCCAAGGCAGCCTCTGATCACCTCGTACGGGCGTGGCACCAAACCTATGGTCTGCCAGTGCTCACCTCGCATGGCTGCAACACGTACGGTCCGTGGCAATATCCCGAAAAGCTTATTCCGATGACGCTGCTGCGGGCCCTCGCAGGAGAGGCGATCCCGATCTATGGAAAGGGAACCCAAAGCCGCGAATGGCTGCACGTGGATGACCACGCGGCGGCGCTCTTGGATATTGTCGAAGGCGGCACCCCTGGCGAAGTGTATAACATCGCGGGCGAGCCAGAAGTACGTAACGTGGATCTTGTGCGCGCTTTGTGCCGTTTGCTGCAACTGCGCAAACCAGCGCCTTTGCCGTATAGTCGGCTGATCTGCCATGTTGAGGATCGTCCGGGCCATGACTTTCGATATGCCACAGACGATACCAAGCTGCGCGAGGCTTTGGGTTGGCACCCAAAAATTGCATTGGAAGCAGGCCTTGCAGACACAATTGATTGGTATCTAAGCCACAATAGTTGGTGGCAACCACTGGCTAAAAATGCAACCGCACGGCGCGGTTTGGTCCACCAGAGCGGGCAGGTGGCGGCATGAGCATTCTTGTGTTTGGAGCCACTGGGCAGGTGGGGCGCGCATTGTCTGAGCGGCCCGATGTGATCGCTTTGCCCCGTGGGCGGGCAAATCTGAGAGATCCATCCAGCTGTGCCAAAGCGATCCAAGATATCGCACCGCGCGCGGTGATCAATGCGGCGGCCTTTACGGATGTAAACGGGGCAGAACACGCAGCCTCAACAGCTCACATGATCAACGCGCATGCACCAGACGCAATGGCACGCGCCTGTGCTCAAGAGGGTGTGCCCTTGGTGCAGCTTTCTACGGACTATGTCTTTGCCGGTGACGGGCACGCGCCGAGGCCGCCCTGTGCGAAAACGGCACCGCTTCAGGTTTACGGCCAATCGAAATTGGCTGGTGAGGATGCCGTTCGCGGCGCGGGTGGGGCTCATGCGATCTTGCGAACAAGCTGGGTCTTTGCGGCTTGGGGCCACAACTTCATGCAAACCATGTTGCGGGCAGGCGCCACGCGAAAACGGGTGTCTGTGGTTGCCGATCAGATTGGCGGACCAACACCTGCCCCGGTTTTGGCGGAAGCATGCTATGCCATTGCGCACCAATTGATCACCGCGCCTGAGAAAAGCGGCACCTACCATTTCACCGGTGCTGAGGCGGTCAGCTGGGCGGATTTCGCACGGGCTATCTTTTTCGCAGCCCAGATGGATGTTGAGGTGATGGGCATTCCGACAACGGCCTATCCTACACCTGCCGCACGCCCCTGTAACAGCCGGCTTGATTGCAGCTCGACGCTTGCCACGTTTGGCCTGCGCCAACCTGATTGGCGCCTGTGCCTGCCCGGCATGACGCGCCTTGTTCAAGCAACGCGGAGGGCCGCGTGATGGGGGGCGGGAAACGGAGGGCTGACGCCCAACACCTTGAGCTGTCCGTTACGCCGCGGCGCAAAGGCATCATTCTTGCAGGGGGGGCAGGCTCGCGATTGTGGCCACTCACCCACGCGGTCTCAAAGCAGCTGATGCCCGTCTATGACAAACCAATGATCTATTATCCGCTCACCACGCTGATGGACGCAAATATCCGCGATATCGCCATCATCACGACACCCGAACACCGTGCCGCCTTTGAAATGGCGCTTGGGGATGGTGAGCATTGGGGCATAACGCTGACCTATATCACGCAACCCGCACCGGAAGGGTTGGCGCAGGCTTATGTGCTGGCTGAAGGGTTTCTGGCCGGAGCACCCTCTGCGATGATCTTGGGGGATAACATTTTCTATGCGCCCGGACTGGGGCGGCAATTGGCGCAGGCGGCCCATGCAACGCAAGGCGCTTTGGTGATCACAAAATCCGTGCCGGATGCCTCGCGGTTTGGTGTTGTATCTCTTGATGCGGCCGGTGGGGTGGTCTCAATTGAGGAAAAACCACAGGTTCCTAGATCAGACTTGGCGCTCACGGGGCTTTATCTGATGGATTCACGGGCCTCCAACTGGGCGGGATGGATTCAACCCTCGGCCCGCGGAGAGCTGGAAATCACGGCATTGCTGGAGGTGTACAAAAGCGCCAAAGCGCTTGAGGTTGTGCAGCTTGATCCAAACGCGACGTGGTTTGACACCGGCACGCATCGGTCGTTGATGGAAGCAGGGCAATTTGTATCTCGCTTGCAAGCCCGGATCGGGACACTGTTAGGTTCGCCTGAGATTGCGGCGTTTGAACAGGGATGGATCACGCGCAGGCAGATTGCGGCGGCGGCAAAGCGGTATGAAAAAACCGCTTATGGCGCGGCCCTGCGGGCTCAGCTTGCTCCTCAGGGTGCGGCGCGCGTGCATTCACCGGGCTCAACAGCCTTGGTGGAGCCGCACAGGGCGGCAGGATGACCCTGCGTTTACGTTCCGGGCCGGGCCGCACGGGGCGCCGCATTGCTCCCGCGCAAAACCCGGCGGCTTTTGGGGGGCGAACAGCCCCTTTGCTACGGCTGCCCCGGCTTGGATTTCCCAACAGCAGGGCTGCTGCGTTCCACTTTGCTCCCGCGGATATTCTGAGCCGTCCAAAAGTGCGCGCAGATGCGGCACTTTCGCTGCGTGTTATGGGGCGCGTCCCGGAAGGATCGCGGCGTAGGGACGGGCTGAAACGGGCGGCAGATATTGGGATAGCCCTTTTGAGTTTGCCAATCGTGCTGATTTGCGGGGCTGTCCTGATCATGCTCAACCCGCTTTTTAATCCGGGTCCGCTGTTCTTTGTGCAAACCCGCGTTGGACGGAACGGGCACAGCTTTTCTATGATCAAGTTTCGCAGCATGGTGGGGATACCAAGAACGCTGGCCTTTGCGCCAGCGGAAGCGGCCCGCATACGCCCGCTGGGCCGATGGTTGCGCCGGGTGCATTTGGATGAGTTGCCCCAAGCGTTCAACATCCTGCGCGGCGAGATGAGCCTTGTGGGACCGCGGCCTGAACGCCCCGCTTTTGTGGCTCGATATAGCGCGGTTCTGCCGGGATATGCCCGCCGGCATCTTGTCCGGCCCGGGCTGACCGGGCTTGCGCAGGTCGCTCTTGGCTACACAACGACGCTTGAAGAGACGCACAGAAAACTGGCATTTGATCTAAGCTATATCCAGACAGCCACTTTCGGGCGCGATATGCGCCTGCTCTGGCGCACGGCTGTTGTGATCTTGCGGGGACGCCGCTAAGCACAGACCGATACATGGAAGGCTCCGGGACGGCTTTGGGCCAACTCAACGGAAACGGGGGAGACCGAAATGGCGCGCAGTGTTTTGTTGACTGGTGGAGCAGGGTATATCGGCTCCCATACCTATGTTGCCTTGATTGAGGCTGGGTACCATGTTGTTATTATTGATGATTTCTCAAACTCGAAAGCAAGCGTCCTGAGCCGTTTAAGCCAGTTGACCGGCGTTAATCGGGTCAGTTCATACGAAGGATCGGTCCTTGATCCTGCTTTTTTGGATCAAGTATTTGACGCGCATGATTTTGACGCGGTTGTGCATTTTGCGGCCAAAAAAGCCGTGGGTGAGAGCACCGAGATCCCGCTTGAATATATTGAAGTAAATTGTTCAGGGCTGCTCAATCTTCTGAAGGTCATGAAAGGGCGCGGCGTGCGGCGGCTTGTCTTTAGCTCTTCGGCCACTGTGTATGGCGAGCCTGAAGAACTGCCGATCCATGAAGACGCGCCGCGCGGCTATACCAACCCTTACGGGTTTACCAAGCTCATGGGCGAACAGATCCTTGAGCAGGCTGCAGCAGCGGACCCGGCTTGGGCCTTTGGTATCTTGCGCTACTTCAACCCGGTTGGTGCGCATCCGAGTGGCCTGATTGGAGAAGATCCATCCGATATCCCAAACAACCTTATGCCATATATCGCCAAAGTTGCGGCGGGCGACCTACCGCATTTGGGCGTGTTCGGGAGTGATTATGACACGCCAGACGGAACGGGCGTGCGCGACTATATCCACGTCTGCGATCTGGCGGAGGGCCATGTGCAATCGCTTTCGAAGTTGATCGAAACCGATGACGGCCACACCGTCAATCTGGGTACTGGAAACGGGCTGAGTGTGTTAGAGATGCTCGCGGCCTATGGTCGGGCGTGCGGCCGCGACCTCCCTTATGAAATGAAACCTCGGCGCCCTGGCGATGTTGCAGCGTGCTACGCAGAAGCGTCACGCGCGCGCGCGCTGCTGGGGTTTGAGGCCACTCGCGGGCTTGACGACATGTGCGCAAGCTCATGGCATTGGATCACTACAGGATCAAAGGACGCGTAATGCGCACTGTTCTTATCACCGGCACAGCCGGATTTATCGGGTTTCATCTGGCGCGGATTTTGCTGGCCGAAGGCTTCCGCGTGGCAGGCTATGATGGCATGACCGATTATTACGAGGTCTCACTCAAAGAACGCCGCCATGCGATGCTGCGCCAGCACGAGCACTTTACCGCCAAAGAAGCGCTGCTTGAGGATGCCGATGGGCTGATGGCCTATGCGCAAGAGGTCAAGCCAGACGTGATCGTGCATCTCGCGGCGCAAGCGGGCGTGCGCTACAGCCTTGAGCAGCCACGCGCGTATATCGAAGCCAATATTGTGGGCACATTCAACGTGATGGAAGCCGCGCGCGAGCTTGGTGTCGATCATTTGCTCATGGCCTCCACGAGCAGTGTATATGGCGCAAACACGCTGATGCCTTTTGCTGAAACCCACAAAGCCGACACGCCGATGACGATCTATGCCGCGACCAAAAAGGCCAATGAGGCGATGGGCCATTCCTATGCTCATTTGCATGATCTACCGGTGACCATGTTCCGCTTTTTCACGGTCTACGGTCCGTGGGGGCGGCCCGACATGGCGCTTTATAAATTCACCAAGGGTATTCTGAACGGCACACCCATCGATATCTATAATCACGGTGAGATGTGGCGTGATTTCACCTATGTCGAAGATTTGGTGCGCGGCATCCGTTTGTTGATCGATGCTGCTCCCGAGCGACCTGCCACTCCAGAAGACATCGCTGAGGGAGATACGCTTAGCCCCGTTGCTCCGTGGCGCGTGGTCAATATCGGCAATTCCGATAAGGTGCGCTTGATGGATTTTGTTGAGGCGATTGAAACTGCGACCGGCAAAACCGCGCAGCGCAACTACATGGCTATGCAGCCGGGGGATGTGCCAGCCACATGGGCGGATGCGGATCTGTTGCATCACCTGACGGGTTATCGCCCCCAAACCAATGTGCGCGATGGTGTCTCCGCATTTGTTGAGTGGTATCGCGACTACTATCAGGTCTAGGGTGCTCCCGAAGCGGGAGGTCTCATAATGAGCATGACGGGTGGAGAGTTGCTGGTGCGCAGCCTTGAGGGGCTGGGTGTGACACGGGCATTTGGCGTGCCAGGTGAGAGCTATCTTGCCGTGCTGGATGCGCTCCATGACAGCCCAATTGATCTGACATTGACGCGCCATGAGGGTGGCGCGGGGTTTATGGCCTGTGCGTATGGACAGCTCACGGGCCAGCCGGGGATATGTATGGTGACGCGTGGCCCGGGGGCCACGAATGCATCCATCGGCGTGCATTCGGCGATGCAAGGATCGGTGCCAATGATCCTTTTTGTGGGCCAGATCGCGCGTTGGATGCGCGAGCGCGAGGCGTTTCAAGAGCTCGATTACCGCGCCGTTTTTGGCAGCATGGTGAAATGGGTTACCGAAATTGATGATCCGGCCCGAATTCCAGAGGTGCTTGCGCGGGCATGGCACACGGCAACGTCTGGGCGTCCCGGTCCAGTGGTGATTGCGCTGCCGGAGGATATGCTGGTGGAGCATGTTGAAGCGGTGCCGCTTGATCACCCGCCTGCCTATTTTGGCCCTGCCGTTTCTCCAAGCGCGAGGAAGGCCGCGCGCGCGGCCTTGGCGCGGGCGGAAAGGCCACTTGTGATCGCGGGCGGGGGCGGCTGGAGCGACACTGCACGCTCTGCGTTAAATGGCTGGCTGTCAGGTGCTGGAATTCCCGCTTTAGCGGCTTTCCGTTTTCATGATCTTTTAGATCACCACCAACCCTATTTCGCCGGTGTGGCCGGGGTTGGCATGACACCACAAGCTAAATCCTTGATCTCAGATGCGGATACGATCCTTGCAATCAACATCCGTTTTGGGGAGATGACGACAGACGGCTATACCCTTTTTAAAGACCCAGATCAGACACTCATTCATACGCATCTTAGCGATCGCGAACTGGGTAAAGTGGTGCAGGCTGATGTATCAATCCATGCCGCACCTGAGGCTGTAATTGATGCTTTGCAAGGGCTGCACTGCGCGCCGCGGGAAGATGCCGCACGGGTGGCTGTGGGGGCCAAATGGTTATCTCAGGCGCGCATCGGATATGAAGCGAGCCTGACCGCGCCGCCTCAACCTGGCCCTCTTGATATGCGCGCAGTTATTGAGGTTTTGCAGGCGCAGTTGGATGAGGATGCAATCCTGACCAACGGTGCAGGTAATTTTGCAATCTGGTCGAACCGTTTCTTCAAATTTGGCCCGCGTCAGCGGTTGCTTGCACCGCAATCAGGCGCGATGGGCTATGGTATTCCAGCGGCAATCGCGGCCAAGGTTGTAAGCCCAGAACGGCAGGTGGTCTGTATCGCCGGTGATGGCGATTTCCAGATGACATGCAATGAGTTGGGCGCTGCAATGCAGGCGGGCGCTTGCCCGGTCATTCTTGTTGTGAACAATGGCACCTATGGTACGATCCGCATGCATCAAGAGCGAACATACCCCGCGAGGATAAGCGGCACGGCGCTTGAAAATCCAGATTTTGCTGCACTTGCGGGGGCTTATGGGTTCCACGGGGAAAGCGTACGTGAAACCTCAGAGTTCCCTGCTGCATTGGAGCGCGCTTTGGCTGCATCTGGTGGTGCAGTGATCGAATTGGAGCTTGGGCCAGAAGCACTTACACCCGGCGCAACTCTGAGCGAAATCCGTGCAAAGGCAGGCGGATAGGCGCGCAGTTTCCTTGCATGACCCCCGGGTCAGTGGCTATCTTGATGTATGAGCACAGACGCCTCTTTGACCGACAAACGCCGCAGTCGCCGCCGCAAGGCCGCGCGCCCCGGTGAGATCGTACAGGCAGGGATCGCAGAGTTTGCCGAGCATGGCTTTGAGCGCGCGCGTCTGGACCGGATTGCGGCGAAAGCGGGGATCGCTAAGGGCACAATCTACCTCTACTTTTCATCCAAAGAGGCGCTTTTTGCTGCAGCCGTCGAAGACCATGTGACCAATGTTCTGGAAGAAAGCGAGAGCGATCTAAGTGGGTATGACGGCCCAACTGATATGCTGATCCGCCGGATCATGCGCCGTGCCTACGGTAAGATGATGACGCCTGAAAATCAGGCCCTCATGCGCATCTTGATGAGCGAGAGCCAGCGTGTGCCGGGCCTTGCGGAAAAGTATCACGAGCTATCGATTGAGCGCGGGCTGGCAATCCTTGAGGGTGTGATCCAACGTGGGATCTTACGCGGTGAAATCGCAGAAAGTCCGATGACGCGTTGCCCGCATCTGCTGATTGCGCCAGCGGTTTTTCTGGCGATGCATGATATGACATTCAGCAAGCAAGTTGCGATT
>CALKJA010000012.1 GCA_937995865.1 uncultured Paracoccaceae bacterium
CCAGAGGCGTTTGCATATTGGAACTACTGGTCCTCGATTGGCGCGTTCCTGTCCTTTGGATCGTTCCTCTTCTTCATCGGCATCATGGGCTACACCGTGTTCGCCGGGCGCAAGATCAACGCCGCAAACCCTTGGAACGAATGGGCAGATACGCTGGAATGGACGCTTCCGTCCCCTCCACCTGAACACACGTTCGAGATCCTGCCAAAGCAGGAAGAATGGGATAAAGGTTCGGCGCACTAAGATCGCTTAGAGACCTAACCATACCAATAGAAAAGCCCCGCTGCCCGGCGGGGCTTTTTTATAGGCGCCGTGCGCGGGGGTGATGCGCTTTGCCGCGCCCCGTGCGACACAAGTGAGGCTGGAAAGCCGCTTCACGTCGCCCTAGCTTCCCCACCATGCCCTATCGCTGGACCACCACAGACACGGCCGCCGAGTTGGATGTTTGGCCGCATCGCTCAATGAGCCGCCGTGGCTTCGTTTGGTTTATGGCTGCCACGCTGACGCTTTGGTCCCTGCCATTGCTTGCGATGGTTGGCACAGCAGCCTTGTGGTGGATCCTGCCATTCGTTCTTTTGACCATCGGAGCGCTTTGGCTGCTGATCCAACGGAATTACACAGATGCGGCCCTTTCAGAGAAACTGCGAATTGCGGAGAGTGACACACATTTGCACCGTGAGAACCCACGCGGTCCGCCCCAAGACTGGCATTGCAACACTTATTGGGTTAGTGTCCAACTTCACGAAACCAACCCGCGCGTCCCACATTACGTGACCCTCAAGGGCAATGGCCGGGAAGTTGAAATTGGAGCCTTTCTGAGCGAAGACGAACGCCTTGCGCTTTTTTCAGATGTCCAATCCGAACTTTCGCGGTTCCGAATGGGAATATCGCAGCCTTAAGAATTTCCCCAAAGGGATGCTAAGGCGCCTATGTGAAAAAAGTGCGTCGGAAAAGACTTAGGATCACCCAAGCAGGTCTTTCACCAAAGGGCCGGCTTTGCTGAAATCCATTTGCCCTGTGTAACGCGCTTTGAGGACTCCCATGACCTTGCCCATGTCGCGGATGCTCTGCGCACCCGTTGCTTCGACGGCCGCTTGGATCGCTTTTGCTGTCTCGGAGGCATCCAACTGCTTGGGCAGGTAATCCTCGATCACTGCAATCTCGCTGAGTTCTTTTTCCGCCAGTTCAAGCCGCCCGCCTTCTTCATAAGCGCGTGCGCTCTCCTGCCGCTGTTTGACCATCTTGCCCAGAATAGAGAGAATATCTTGGTCTCCTACGCCCTCGTTATCGCTACCTGCATCAGCGCGAGCAGCGATATCACGATCCTTGATCGCGGCACTGATCAACCGCAACGTCGCGAGACGTTCGGAGTCTTTGGCTTTCATGGCCTCTTTAAGAGAGCTCGTAATCTTCGCACGCAGGTCCATCCCCGGCCCCTTTGTTCGCTGCTTCCAGAACGGCGGCATATAGAGCCACGCGAACAGATTTGCAACGCCCTGCCCCCCTTGACGCTGCTGGGTGGCTTGTCTATCGCACATGGGATCGCAAACCCACAGCGCCACGCGGTCACTGATCGACTTTGACTGGGGAACACGCGACATGCCACAGAACCAAAAACCAACCGCTTGCCTTGTACTTGCAGACGGAACCATTTTCTACGGTATGGGCTTTGGCGCCGCGGGCGAAACGCAGGCGGAACTCTGCTTCAATACCGCGATGACCGGTTATCAGGAAATCATGACAGACCCCTCCTATGCAGGTCAAATCGTGACATTCACCTTCCCGCATATTGGCAATACTGGCGTCACCGAAGAAGATGATGAAACCGCAGATCCGGTTGCATCGGGCATGATTGTTAAATGGGATCCGACAGAGCCTTCAAACTGGCGCAGCCAAGGCAAGCTTCAGGATTGGCTGGCACGCAATGGCCGCATTGGTGTGGGCGGGGTCGATACACGTCGCCTGACCCGCGCAATCCGCCAACAAGGCGCACCGCATGTGGCGATCTCACACAATCCGGAAGGTGTGTTTGATATCGAGGCGCTTGTTGCGTCTGCACGTGCGTTTTCCGGGCTCGAAGGGTTGGACCTAGCCAAAGATGTTACATGCGCTCAGTCGTATCGGTGGAACGAAATGCGTTGGGCATGGCCCGAGGGCTACGCACCGCAAAACGCCCCCAAGCACAAGGTTGTCGCCATCGATTATGGCGCCAAGCGCAATATCTTGCGCTGCCTCGCTTCGGCTGGGTGTGATGTAACTGTGCTCCCTGCGACAGCCACCGCAGAAGATGTGCTTGCCCATCAGCCAGATGGTTTGTTTTTGTCCAACGGCCCCGGTGATCCGGCCGCGACGGGTGCCTACGCGGTTCCGATGATCAAAGAGGTTTTGGCGACCACACAGATGCCTGTTTTTGGAATTTGTTTGGGGCACCAAATGCTCGCCCTCGCATTGGGCGCAAGCACAATTAAGATGAACCACGGCCACCACGGGGCAAACCACCCTGTAAAGGACCTCGACACCGGCAAAGTTGAAATCACGTCAATGAATCATGGGTTTACAGTAGACAGTCAAACGCTGCCGAAGAACGTGGTTGAAACGCATGTAAGCCTATTTGATGGCTCGAATTGTGGGATACGCTTGGACGGACGCCCGGTTTATTCCGTGCAATACCACCCAGAAGCAAGCCCCGGCCCGCAAGACAGTTTTTACCTTTTCGAGCGTTTTGCTGAGGCTATGGCCGCCTCAAAAGCCGACGCCTGATCCCTGCGCTCAGCGGCGCAACGTTGCAATTAACGCGCCCTTAACTCTGCCTTCCTAGCCTCTCTATTAACCAAAGGGGGCGGGGTATGGCACAGCGACGACTCGCGACCGTTGAAACCGATTTAAAAGGGCAGGATAGGCCGCACTTGTCGCGCAAAGACGGTGCGCCTTGGGACGTGCTGGATGAGCTTATCTTACGGGGGGAGCTCGCCTTAGACTCTGCCCAAGAGCTAAGGGAGACTGCGTGCCGGCACGGCCTGCAAATCGATGAGCTCTTACAAATTCGGAATTTGGTTCCGGCCCAGACGCTCATCGCCGCGCTTGCGACCTCGGAAGGGGTGCAATGTGCGGACTTGGAGAAAGCCCCACCCGATGCGGGGCTGCTGGCGCAAATTGGCGCGCAAACCTGTTTGCGTTTGGGCGTCATCCCTTGGCGCCGGATGGGCCGTGCCACCATTATTGCAACACATTCACCCCATGCATTTAAAGCTGCGCTGCCGCAGCTCAAATCAGTGTTCACTGATCCCGTAATGGCGCTTGCCCCACAAGATGGTGTCACCGCCGCGATCCTGCGCCTGAGCCACCCAACTCTATGCCATCTTGCAGAACGCCGAGTGGCAGGACGCGACAGTTGCCGCACGTTGCGATTACCCAATTGGCCAATTCTAAGTCTGGGTTTCGCCGGATGTGCCGCCTTTGCCCTTTTGGCCTTTCCCCAAGCGATCCTTATCCTTTTGACCGCCATTGGCGTTGTTACGCTCGCATTGAATACAGTGCTCAAGGCCGCAGCCGCCGTTCAGGTTGCATTGCTTCCGAAACCGGCTCAATCCAAAGACGCGCCTTATCAGGGGGGCAATATCTCTCGGTTGCCACGGATTTCCATTCTTGTTCCGCTCTATAAAGAAAAGGACATTGCTGATCATCTTGTCCGCAATCTTCAGCGACTAAGCTATCCGCGCGAGCGGCTTGATGTTTTGTTGATCACCGAAGCGGATGATCCCACAACGCTTGCAACCTTGGCTGAAACTGAACTGCCCCATTGGATGCGGCAATTGACCGTGCCTCCCGGTAAGGTCCGCACCAAACCACGAGCGTTGAATTTTGCGCTCGACCACTGCCGTGGGTCAGTTATCGGCGTCTATGATGCTGAAGATGCGCCTGAAACTGACCAGCTTTTGACCATCGCTGCCCATTATGCGCGCGCAGCGCCGGACGTGGCCTGCCTTCAGGGGCGGCTGGATTTCTACAACCCCCACGAAAACTGGCTGGCGCGCTGCTTCGCACTTGAATACGCCGCTTGGTTTCGCGTTGTGCTGCCCGGCTTGGCCAAATTGGGATTTGCCGTGCCTCTTGGCGGCACCACCCTATTTTTCAGACGTGGGCCCCTTGAAGAGATTGGCGGTTGGGATGCCCATAACGTGACCGAGGATGCAGATCTGGGCTTAAGGCTTGCCCGTCGCGGATATCGCACTGAACTTGTTGAAACGACAACTTTTGAGGAGGCAAATTGCCGTGCTTGGCCCTGGGTGCGGCAGCGGTCACGCTGGCTTAAAGGATATGCGATCACCTATGCCGTTCATATGCGTGCGCCGGTCACACTTTGGAAAGAGCTCGGGGCGTGGCAATTTTTCGGTTTCCAAGTTATGTTCGCATGCGCTTTGACGCAGTTCATGCTTGCACCGCTTTTGATATCCTTTTGGCTTATGGTCTTTACCGGCAGCCACCCGGCGCTAAACGGGCTCCCTTGGGGGGCAATCCTTGGGATGTCGCTGTTGTTTGTGACATGCGAGCTTGTTAATGTATCTGTTGCGGCCTTGGGCATCTCGCGGACAAAACACTCCCGCCTTAAACGCTGGGCACCGAGTTTGCATTTCTATTTCCCACTGGGTGCGCTGGCGGCGTACAAAGGGTTTTATGAGCTTTTTGGAAACCCGTTCTACTGGGACAAAACCAACCACGGTGTGAGCAAAACCAAAAGCGAATAAGCGCCGGTCTACTCTGTTGAATCGTGCTTGAGACGCGTCACAAACGCTTCGCTCAGATGCTGTTTAAGCGCAGCTGCTGCCGCGTCTCCATCTCGGGCTTCAATCGCGTTCACCAGCGCTGCATGCTCAGCCAATGCAACCGCGCCGCGCCCTTCGATCGCCAAAGATGTGGTTGCCATCAACGCCATAAAGCGATGCACAAGATCAAGTTGGCGCACCAAAAACCGATTGTGTGAGGCGAGGTGTACCTGTTTGTGGAACCGCCGATTGCTTTGTGCAAGAGCGGCCGGATCCTCAAGGATGTGCTCATCCGCCTTCACCATATCCTTGAGCACAGCCACCTCTTCGGGCGTGGCATGCTGGGCTGCAAGCCGTGCTGCCAGCCCCTCCAATTCACTTCGGACCACATAGAGCTCCGCGAGTTGGCTATGATCCAAAGAGGAAACAATCAAAGACCGCCCATCACGGGTGAGCATGGATTGGGTCTCGAGCCGTTGAAGCGCCTCACGGATAGGTGTTCGCGAGACGCCAAACCGCTCGGCCAATTCACTTTCGACAAGCCTGTCACCCGGCCGATACACCCCGACATCAATCGCATCAAGGATAAGCGAATATGCATCGCGTTGCGGCACCTTGGCATCCATATCATCACCCATTTTAGATCAAGCGTTTATTGCTGACATGGCTGTGTCAGACAAGCCTACGATATTTACGCCGCCTTCTCT
>CALKJA010000013.1 GCA_937995865.1 uncultured Paracoccaceae bacterium
CTGAATGACCAAGAGCTGCTACCTGAAACTTCAGACAAGCTGATTGCGTGGCTTGAATATTCTTATGCGGGTTTTGAGGAGCTGGGTGACAACGACGCTTCTGCATGGGTTGCGAACGCACTGGCAGGGCATTTGTGGCCACGCAATGAGCTGTATAGCGCATTGGAATGGGCACAACGCTGCTATACGCGCAGCAGCGACGGCACGGACAGGAGCGCACGGTTGCTCACAGCCTCTTGCCTTGAGACCGCAGGTCTTGTTGCGGTGAGTATGCAGAGGACAGATGAAGCGATCGAATGGCTGGGCCATGCACGCTATCTTTATAGCGCTTTGTACGACGATCTTCAGGAGCCCTGGATTTTAACTGCGATCGCGAATGTGCTGACAAACGAAGGAACTGCACTGGATGCAGCTTCGCGCCATTCCGAGGCTGTCGGGCTATATCAAGATTCGTTGCGAGTTATTGAAAGCATAGAAGAGCCAGATAGTGTGAGCGCGGCTTATGCAATTCTCAATATCGGAGCCTCTTATTGGTACGCCAAGGACTTTGAGCCCGCGAGGGAATGGAGCCTGCGTGGTTTGCCGTTGATCGATCGGCATGAAGGCCCGCTGTCAGGGGCTGCCACAATCACGCGTCTAAATTTGGCGCTTATCGAATATGACCTCGGCAACCCTGAGGGAGCAATGAATTGGGCGATTGAGGTGCTCCCGTATATTGCTGCGCATCCGCAGCGTAGTCTTGACCATCAAAGGTGGACCTTCGAACTCTTACGGCGGATCTTTGCAGATAGCGGCGAAGTGGAACGTGCGATCCTTTTCGGAAAGCTGGCCGTAAACGCACAGCAAGAGGTGCGAGCGTTGAATGCGGATTTTGCTGACTCAGAAACCGAGGCCCTGCGTAAAGAATGGGCGCGGCTATACAAGGATCTCGCCGATCTAATGATCCAAGAAGGCCGCTTTTCCGAGGCGCAGGCCGTCCTAAACATGGAAAAAGAACAAGAAGCGTTTGAGTTCCTTAAACGCGACGCTGGCGCAATCCTGAAAGACACGCGTGCAGTTCTGACTGACACTGAGATCAACGATACAGAGCGCTTGCGAATTTTGGCCGAGGCGCCCGTTGCGGCCTATGAGCTGTGGCGTGCGTTGGATACAGAGCTTGCTGAGGGCGGGTCGGTTGAGCAAGAGGACCAATTGTTCCTTTTAGAAGATGCAATGGCCGAAGCGCAGTCGGCATATCGTGCCGGTGTTGATCTTTTTCTAAACGAAGTCACAGAAAGAGATCGCGCGGGATTTGAGGCGCAGTTTGACGCAACAGGAAGCTATCAGGCCATCTTACGCGCAAGAGAGCGGCCAACAGCCATTCTACAACTGGCGGTTTTGGAAGAGGCGACCCATGTTTTCTTAACATTGCCCGGTGCAACCGTGCATGAAACGATTGTTGTCCCAAAGGGAGATATGCGCAAAGCAGTCTTCGATGCGCTTCAAGCTATTGAGAGGGTAACGCCGGGCGTAGAGGGTCCACTTGCGCGTCTCTATGATCTTCTGCTTGCGCCTGTGCGTGACGCGCTTGATGTGGCTGGGACCGAAGTGATCATGGTCAACGCAGGAGATGTATTGCGCTATGTACCCTTTGCAGCGCTGCATGACGGAAGCGATTATGTGATCCGAGATTTTGCTTTTGCGCAATATATTGCAGCCGTACCTACAAATTTTGTTCGTCCAGAGCGTAAAGCCGAGAGTGCAGCCGGATTTGGAGTGACGCAAGCGCATGGTTCATTCTCGGCCCTGCCGGGCGTTGCGTTTGAAATCGAAGCGCTTTTCGCGGCTGAAGATGGCGAAGGGGTGCTGACTGGCCAAACCGCAATGGATTCAGAGTTTGACGCGCGGGCCTTGCGGCGAGCATTGCGCAACCCGCCAGAACTTCTTCACATCGCGAGCCATTTTGCGCTGCTTCCCGGACAGGTGGATGCGTCATTTCTTCTGATGGGAGATGGATCGCAGCTAAGCTTGAGCGAGCTTTCAACCTCGAAATTCAATTTCGCCGGGGTTGATCTTCTAACGTTGTCGGCGTGCCAAACAGCGCGTGGTGGGGATGGGTCCGAGATTGATGGGGTGGGGGCTGCGGCACTCAAGAACGGTGCAAGCGCTGTGATGGCGTCTCTTTGGCCGGTTGCTGATGCGGCCACGCCCATCCTTATGCATGATTTCTACCGGGGCCTTTACGCCGATGGTTTGGACAAGGCCGAGGCGCTACGGCGCGCCCAAATAGCGATGTTGGATGGAGCAGGCGCCGTCGACGAACTCACACAACGCGGCGCGGCATCCTTAGATGAAGATTTGCCCGAGTCAGGCTTTGCACATCCTTATTTCTGGTCGGCTTTCCTTATCATGGGCAATTGGCTGTGAAGCGGGGGCGCAAGCATAGACATGGCACGGACTGTGTGTTTTAGGGATCGCAACTGATGACAGGCTGGAGAGTCCAATGAAAGCTGCCGTTTTGGTGTTCCCTGGGTCTAACTGCGACCGCGATATGAAGGTTGCGCTGGAGGCCGCGGGTGCAGATGTCACGATGGTTTGGCACAAAGACAGCGCGCTTCCCACGGGTGTGGATTTGGTGGCTGTGCCCGGCGGTTTTTCCTTTGGCGATTATCTGAGATGTGGCGCGATTGCAGCACAGTCTCCGATTTCCCGTGAGCTCAAAAACCACGTGGATCGCGGAGGTTATGCGCTTGGCGTCTGTAACGGTTTCCAAGTTCTAACCGAAACTGGCATCTTACCTGGCGCTTTGATTCAGAATGCTTCCCTCAAATACATCTGCAAATCAGTTGGCCTGCGCGTTGAAACCGGCGAAAGCGTATTCACGACCAGCTATGGAGCGGGCGCAACGCTTGATCTGCCGATTGCGCATCATGAAGGCAACTACCGTATCGATAGTGCGGGTTTCGCTGAGCTGACTGGTGAGGATCGCGTAGCGTTCCGATATTTGGCGACTCCCAATGGCGCAATTGATGATATCGCGGGTGTGCTTTCAGCCAACCGGCGGGTGCTAGGTATGATGCCGCATCCCGAAAGAATGGCCGACGCGATGCTGGGCGGTAGCGACGGAGCGCCGCTTTTTGCGAGTCTGGCTGAGGCGCTTGTTGCTGCTTAAGCCTGAGCGTATCGTCGGCGCATGAGCTTGCCACCCGTAACGACATCTAATCCTAAAAGCGCTGCAAAGGGCAATGAGAACGGCAGAGCCCTGCGCCCCGGTAGCGCGTGGCAAATGCGTGGTGCGTTGGCGCTACTTATGATGGTCGCGGTTGTCACAATCTATGTAACGAACATGTGGTTGACCGAGCGATTTACTGAAAGCACACAACAGCGCTCGCAGCTGCGATTGGCGCTCTATACTGGCAATTTGGTCAGCGAAGTGCAGCGCTCTGCGATTGTGCCGCAGTTTCTGGCGCGCGATCCCGCCTTGATCGGCGCTTTGAATTCGGCGGACTATCAGCAGACCTCCCAGCGGCTGTTGAGCTTTGCAGAAGAGACAAACCTCAAGGGCCTGTTTCTATTGGATAGCGAAGGCCGCGTCGTGGCTGCATCGGATCGGGGGCGTTTGGGTGCAGATCTGCGCGACGCCGCCTACTTTATGCAAACAATCGATGCAGCGGACACTGTGTTCTCGATCAATGTCGTGGATGGTTTGCCTCTTGATTTTACGTATTCCCGACGAATTTCCATTGGACCGGATACACTTGGTGTGATTGTGGTCGAGGTCGACCTCCGGAAATTTGAGAGATCGTGGGCAGGTATTGCGGATGCTGTTTTGGTCAAGGACGCAGACGGTACAATCATCCTTGCGACGGAAAGTACTTGGCGCGGGCTGTCTGAAAGCGAGGCGATGGATGTGCGTGATGTGCCTTCGGCGATTGAGCGTGCGTTGCGGGCTACGGCTGACTGGACCGCATTGCAAGTCGATGCGTATGTGCAAGGGAGGGCGGTGCTCCGGCAAGAAATCAGAGTCCCTTTCCTTGGCTGGAGCATGACCTCTTTCACTACCTATGCAAGCGTGCGACAGCGGGTGAACACTGTTCTGGCGCTCGAGATCATGGGATTCGCGATCCTTTTAGCGGGTGCATTCTATTTGCTCAATCGCCGCACGACTTCGCGAATGCGGCTCTTTCAGCGGGAATCGGCAGAGCTTCGCCAGTTGAACCAACGTTTGCAGCGGGAAATCGCCGAGCGTCAAAAGGTTGAGGCGACACTGGAAGTCGCCGAACAAACGCTGGCGCAATCGTCCAAACTTGCAGCAATTGGTGAGATGTCTGCTGCGGTCAGTCATGAGCTGAACCAACCATTGGCAGCGATGAAAACCTATTTGGCTGGAGCCCGCCTTTTGCTTCAAAGAAGCCGACCGGATGAAGCGCTGTCGTCCTTTCAAAGGATTGATGATCTCATCACTCGGATGGGTGCAATTACGCGGCAACTCAAATCCTATGCCCGGAAGGGAGGGGATGCGTTTGAGGCCATAGAAATAAAGGCGTCTGTCTCTGCCGCGCTCGAAATGATGGAGCCACAACTTAAACGCCGAAATGTGCGAATTAATAAAATTGTCCCGACGGAACCCGTGCATGTTCTTGGCGATCGGCTGCGCTTGGAACAGGTGATCATCAACTTACTGCGCAATGCTCTTGACGCAACTCAAGGTGAAGAGCGTCCGTCCGTTGAGCTGCTGGTTGCACAAGGCGAAGATGTGGTGCTGACGGTGCGGGACAATGGGCAAGGCATCGATGACTTAGATGCTTTGTTTGAGCCTTTCTATACCACCAAAGCTCCGGGTGACGGTGTTGGCTTAGGTCTTGCGATTTCGTCAGGCATCGTCAACGACTTGGGCGGGCGCTTAACCGCACGGAACGCAGAAGCCGGTGGGGCAGTATTTGAGGTGCGCCTTCCTATATTGAAAGATGCGGGTCTTATGGCCCCTCTATTAAATCAACACCCGACGCAGGCAGCGGAGTAAGACATGGCGCAGGCAATGAAAATCGCGATCGTCGATGATGAACAAGATATGAGGCAATCCATAAGCCAATGGTTGGCTCTATCTGGGTTTGATACTGAAACCTATGCCAATGCCGAAGAGGCTTTGAAAAAACTTGGCCCAGATTATCCCGGTGTTGTTGTCAGCGATATCCGGATGCCCGGGATGGACGGTATGCAGTTTCTCAAACGCCTAATGGGTGTGGACAGCGCGTTGCCGGTCATCATGATCACAGGGCATGGCGACGTGCCGATGGCGGTTGAGGCCATGCGTGTCGGGGCGTTCGACTTTTTGGAGAAGCCGTTCAACCCCGATAGAATGACCCAGCTGGCCAAAAATGCCACCGTGAAGCGGCGCATTACATTGGACAACCGCGCCCTTCGCAAAGAGCTGTCTGATGGCGGCGCCTTGATGAAGAAGCTGATTGGCGCAAGCCCGGTTATGAACCGGCTTAAGGAAGATATCCTTGATTTGGGGCAGGCCGATGGCCATGTGCTGATTGATGGCGAGACCGGCACCGGCAAGACGCTTGTTGCCCATGCCCTACATGCCGTTGGATCGCGGGCCTCCAAGAATTTCATTTTGTGCTCTTGTGCTGCGCACGAAGAAGCGGAGCTTGCTGCGCTTCTTTTTGGCCCAGTTGGCGAAGGATCAGATCAGCCGCTGATTGAAGCGGCGCGTGGCGGGGCCTTGGTGCTTGAGGATGTTGAGGCTTTGTCTCCGGCGTTACAAACTAAACTTTTGGCAGCGATGGATGCCCAAGGCATGCCAGCAGAGACCCGCATAATTGCGATCTCCAATCTCCAAGAGCAAGGAAAGAGCTGCGAGGATGTTCTTCGCGCTGATCTGTTTTATCGTCTCGCAGCGCTTCGAATTACCGTTCCGCCCTTACGGCAACGGGGCGAAGATATCTTGATGTTGTTCACTGGTTTGTCTGAGCAATTCGCGGAAGAGTATGGTTGTGCTGCACCAGAAGTAACCGCGCAAGAAGCGGCTCAGTTATTGCAAGCACCCTGGCCAGGCAATGTGCGCCAGTTGATCAATGTGGCCGAACGGGCTGTCCTACAAAACCGGCGTGGGTCAGGCACCATTGCTTCGCTGCTTATGGCCGAGAGCGAAGATGAGCGCCCGGTTATGACCACCGAAGGAAAGCCGCTGAAGGAGTATGTTGAAGCGTTCGAAAGGATGTTGATCGACAATACGATGCGTCGCCACAAGGGATCTATTGCCAGTGTCATGGACGAGCTTTGTCTTCCTCGACGCACGCTGAACGAAAAAATGGCCAAATACGGCCTGCAACGGTCAGACTACTTGTGAGTAGCCCGTCACGCGGCCTCTTATTTGATATGGATGGGCTGCTTCTAGATACTGAAAGCATTGCTCTTGAGGCGTTTGTGGATGTTGCTGTTCCGCTTGGTTTGCCTGAAGTGAACGCACGCCATGAGTTTCTATTTTTTGTAGGAGGCGATGCCGACGCCGCCAAGATTCGCATGCAAAGGCTATTTCCAAACGCCAACGAACAAGAGATCCAGCGTGATTGGGTTAAGGCGTTTGACGCGAGACTTGCGGCCGGTGTGCCACTGCGTCCGACAGTGGCTGAGGTTATTCCTGTGCTTGCAAAGGCAGGCCACAAAATGTGTGTTGTCACGTCCTCGTCTCGGGCCCATGCGGAGCATAATTTGGCGGCCGCCGGACTTCGTGCGGCCTTTAAGGAGCTGGTGACAGCTGACGATGTGACCTTTAAGAAACCGAACCCCGAACCCTATTTAAAAGGGGCTGCCGCGCTGGGCGTTAGACCGCAGGATTGCTTTGCTTTTGAAGACAGTGATCCCGGAACAAGAGCAGCAGCTGCCGCAGGCTGCTCCGTGTGGCAAATTCCTGATATGCGGCCACCACACCAACCGTTCCCTGAGGTTGGGCAGTGCATGGCTGTGACGCTTTTAGAGGCAGTTCATGCGGCAGGCATTTGGGCAGAACTCAACCCCAATGCGGTTGTTTAGAATTCGATTGTAATCCGCCTCACTTCCCCGATAAGGTTGTCACATACGGGGCTAGAAATGGCCGCTTGTTAGAATTTCCCACCCCTTCCCGAGCGGCGCAATCAAGTGCCCAGGTCAGGGGCCGGGCGACAGCAAATTTTGTCGTATCAACGGCTTAATCACACTCCGAGGGAAACCTCGGGCATGAACGGGCGCTGCGAGTTTTACAGCGCCGGAGACCAAAACGCGATGGATCGCGCGACATACCATACCGCCCAACGGCGGGTTCAGGTTTTACAGCACCCGCCGGATTTCTTCCCGGCCGGGTCTCTTGCGCGCCTCGCCCACACCAGACATTGCCGCGGCACTGCCGCCACTCCTAACCCATCACTAGGGCCACCGGGGGCGCTTCGTGTGCGCGTCAATGCACTAAGGAAACATGGCAAAGAAGATGCTAATCGATGCCACGCACGCGGAAGAAACCCGTGTCGTCGTGGTGGATGGAAACAAAGTCGAGGAGTTCGACTTTGAAAGCCAAAAGAAGCGCCAGCTTGCTGGTAATATTTATCTTGCAAAAGTAACGCGGGTCGAACCATCGCTGCAGGCTGCATTCGTCGACTACGGCGGAAATAGGCACGGCTTTCTCGCTTTTTCTGAAATCCACGCGGATTACTATCAGATCCCGGTTGCAGACCGCGAAGCCCTTTTAGCTGAAGAGCGTGCGTATGCTGAGCAGCAGCGTCGGCTTGAGGATGAAAAGGAAGAATCAAAACCTAAGCGCCGGTCTCGGTCTCGTTCAAAGGCCAAATCTGAAACCGTGGCCGAAGCGGCGGCGGATGCAGATGCAACGGTGATCGCCGATGTGCCAGGCATGGAGACGATCGACATTCCGGCTGAGGAAGGGGCCTCACCGATGGAATTGGTCGGTGAGACGCCAGTGGAAACACCGGCTCCCGGCGATTTGGATGCTGCAGATGCGCCTGCTTATTCAGAAGAACCTGAAGTTAACGAACCCGCGGAAGAAGACGGCGACGCAGAAGAGGCAAAAGCCACAGACGCAACTGCCAAAGACAGCAGCATTGAATCTGTCGCCGACGAAGATGACGAAGACGAGGTTCGCCCAGTGCGCAAACCGCGCCCACGACGTTACAAGATCCAAGAAGTGATCAAGGTTCGCCAGATTCTGCTTGTTCAAGTGGTCAAAGAGGAGCGTGGAAACAAGGGCGCGGCCTTGACCACCTATCTGAGTCTTGCGGGGCGTTATTGTGTCTTGATGCCTAACACCGCGCGCGGTGGCGGCATTTCCCGCAAAATTACAAACGCCTCAGACCGCAAAAAGCTTAAAGAGATTGCAAATTCGATCGAGGTGCCGGATGGCGCGGGTCTTATTGTGCGTACGGCAGGGGCCAAGCGCACAAAGACCGAGATCAAACGCGACTACGAATATCTCCAGCGTCTGTGGGAGCAAATCCGCGCGCTGACCCTCAAATCAACGGCTCCGGCCAAGATTTATGAGGAAGGCGATCTGATCAAACGCTCTATACGTGACTTGTACAACAAGGACATCGACGAGGTCTTGGTCGAAGGTGAAGCAGGGTATCGCATCGCCAAGGACTTCATGAAAATGATCATGCCGTCTCACGCTAAAAACGTGAAAATCTATAACGAAGGATTGCCACTCTTTGCGCGTCATCAGGTTGAAAGCTACCTGGACGCAATGTTCAACCCAACGGTACAACTCAGATCCGGCGGCTATATTGTGATCGGGATCACAGAGGCGCTCGTCGCCATTGATGTGAACTCAGGCAAAGCGACAAAAGAAGGTTCCATCGAAGAGACGGCGACTAAGACAAATCTTGAAGCCGCTGAAGAAGTGGCACGGCAATTACGTTTGCGTGACCTTGCTGGCCTGATCGTTATCGATTTTATCGACATGGAAGACCGTCGCAACAATGCGAAGGTTGAAAAGTTGATGAAGGACAAGCTCAAGACCGACCGCGCTCGCATTCAAGTGGGTCGCATCTCGGGCTTTGGCTTGATGGAAATGTCGCGCCAGCGTTTGCGGCCAGGCATGATTGAGGCAACAACACAACCTTGCCCGCATTGCCACGGCACGGGTCTTATTCGTTCCGAAGACAGTCTTGGGCTGAGCATTCTGCGCCAATTAGACGAAGAAGGCACTCGCCGACGGTCCAAAGAGGTGCTGGTAAAAGCGCCTGTGCAGATCGCAAATTTCCTAATCAACCAAAAGCGTGAACACATTGCCCAGATTGAGTCACGCCACGGAATGAGCGTGAGGATCGAAGCGGATCCATTCCTGATTTCTCCTGACTACGCGATTGAGAAGTTCAAGACTGCAACCCGTGTGGTGGTCGAGGCTCCGGTCATTACAGGCGACGCGTCGATGATGGATGATTGGGACGACTCAGATGAGGTCGTAGCTTCTGACGACGGTGCGGATTCTGACGTCAGTGCGAATGAAGCGCCGGCTTCTGAGGACGGGACAGTGGAACAACAACCCAAGAAGAAACGTCGTCGCCGTCGTCGTCGGCGGGGTGGTTCAGGCGCTTCTGAGAACGGCGAACAGCAAAGTGCTGAGGCGCAGGATTCAGAGGCAGCTGCCGGTAATGATACCACAGCCGTCGAAGGTGCCGCGCGTGACGATGCAAAGGGCGACGCTTCTACGATCACTGAGGTTGAAGCTAGCGATGCGTCGGAGGAGGCAAAACCGGCCACCAAGAAGCGCACCCGCACGCGGTCTTCGTCATCACGCAGTGGCGCAGCTAAGGCTGATGCTGCGGAGAAGGGCGTTGCAACTGAGGCACAAGCGCCTGCCGAAGCGATTTCGGGCGCAGAGCCTGAAAAAGCAGAAGTTGCACCAGACGCAAAAGAAGCGCCGACGCCGAAGCCGAGAAAGAGCAGGGCTAAACCGAAGCCTAAACCGAAGCAGGCAGAGGTCGTTGAGGATGTGGCTGTTGTTGAACCTGTGGCTGCGCCTGAAACAAAAGCAGTTGTTGCTGCTTCAGACCCAGTTCCTGACGCAGCGGTAAAGAAAGATGACGACGCGGCTGACAAACCTAAACGCAAAGGTTGGTGGTCTTTGGGACGCTAACTCTTCTT
>CALKJA010000014.1 GCA_937995865.1 uncultured Paracoccaceae bacterium
CGGCATGGAACCGTCTGATGCGAAGCGACTGCGTGCTTTAGAAGATGAGAACACTAAGCTGAAGAAGCTGCTAGCGGAGCAGATGCTCGACAATGCGATGTTGCGAGACATCAATTCAAAAAAGTGGTGACGCCTGCCTCAAAGCGGAAAAGCTGTGGCGCACCTGATGGAACAACATCAGGTCAGCCAGCGGCAGGCGTGTGATGTTCTGCAAGTTGATCGGTCGGCGGTGCGATATCTTTCGCGCCGTGGCGATGATGCCGACCTATGTGATGCAATCAAGCGCGTGTCTCGTGAGCGGCGGCGGTTTGGGTACCGCCGTGTCCATGTCATGATGGCCCGAGAGAGTTTTGAGGTGAACCACAAGAAGGTGAGACGCATCTATCGCGAAAAGAAGCTGAAGGTGCGCAGCAGAAGCGGCAGAAAGCGTGCTTTGGGCACAAGGTGGCCAATAGTACTGCCAGACGGTCCGAACCAACGCTGGAGCTTGGATTTCGTATCCGATGCGCTGACAGACGGACGTCGCTTCCGTATCTTAGCGGTTGTCGATGATTTCAGCCGTGAGAACCTCGCGCTGGTCGCAGACACATCCCTGACAAGGCATCGTGTTGATCGAAAACTGGATGAAATCATTGCAGAGCGCAGCATGCCCAAGCCAATCGTGTTGGACAACGGCACTTAGTTCACCAGTATGGCAATCCTCAAATGGGTTCAGGGTACGGGGCATTGATTGGCACTCCATCGCGCCTGGGAAGCCTCAGCAGAACGGTTTCATCGAGAGCTTCAACGGCAAACTCAGGGATGAATGCCTAAATGAAATGCTTTTCAGCACATTGGGCGAGGCACGCAAAAATCTGGAAGAATGGCAGAAGGACTATAACTGGCGAAGACCGCTTTCAGCTTTGGGCAACTTGACGCCCATGGAATTCTTGCAGAGCAAGACAATGGGCAAGATGGCTGCCTAAGGCCAAGGATTTAACCTCAAGGACTCCGCGCAATGCTGGAGGGAACTTGGGGCACAGGTCATCCGCAAGGTTCACCACGTAGTAGCGGATTGCCACAACGGACAACCCTTCGACCGTCTTTTGGAGCCGCCGTTGCAGATCGGCGCGGGTCTTCATACTTTCACGAAGTTGCTGGTTCTGCGTTTGCCGCTCCACATCGACACGGGTTCGCAGCAGATCAGCTGCGCGCAGCGCGGGATCTGACATATCGCGCAAACGGCATTCATTTGCCTGTACGGTGCGCATCGCCGGATCAAAGCGGCGCAACATGAACTCACGGAAGCTCTGTCGCCCCTGAAAGCGCTCTTCTCGCAGCACATCGATCCTTTGATTTATGATTGCCTCATAGGCGCGTTTGGCGGCAAACCTGAAGCTTCCTTTGGCAGTCATTTTCTCCAACTCGCTCGACAACGAAAGCAGCTTGCTCAGCGTATCTTCTGGCGCGGCTGGATCCTCCGAAATCTCCTCCACCATCTTAAGAAGTGCGGTTTCAATTTCATCCACGCGCTGCCCCATTTCCCGAACCCGCGCCTGCCCCAACATGGACATGCTCTTATAGGTCTCAATCTCACACAAACGCTGGACGATGCGCCCAATCCGCCTGGGTCCAGTGTCGGGGGCCGCAATTACAGCAAACCGCATATGAACCGCCGGATCGATCCGGAAATCTCCTGCCAGTACCGCGCTCTCATCAAGTACATGAGAAACAGCAAGGCTTTCTGAAACGAACCAGCCATCAATTTGCTCTGCCATTTCCTCCGTCTTCCCGTCAGCTTCAATTCGGATCAATGCAGAGGTCAGCCGAAGCCCGGGCGCCGCATCAAACCGATCTTGGGGGAAAACTTCAAAATCCGTTGGATCAAACGCGCGGGTGCAGATCCGATCATAAAACGCTGTGTCGGTTACAAACTCAGTGTGACTTTCCCACTTGATCCAGTAACGGCCAACCCGCCCATAATAGTGCGTCGCCCCCGGTGACGGGTGCGCCGCGCCGTGTCGGTCCAGCAAATTGATCAAATGCGCCCGGTCAGAGTCCCAAACTCGGGTCGATGCGTTCTCAGGCTGTTTGATCGCAAGGAATACGCCCGTTGTTGGTGCGTTCAAGGCGGGAAACGGCCGTGTATGCAGCTCATTGGCCACCGCGTAGCGAAGCGGTGATCATCAATTACCGGCATATTACGCCTTGTCCTGTTCTCTCAGGCATAGCGCGAATTCCAGCTGCGTATAGGATAAAAATTTACCTATTTCAATTACTTAAGGAAGCACCACCGCATACAATGCCATCACCTTCAGTCCGGTAGCGCCAACACTGACCTGAAATCAGAACCTTCATAAATATCGAAAAAGGGCGCCGCAGGTTTCCCTGCGACGCCCCTTAGAACGCTTTTCGCTCTTTCGGCTAGCCGATCAGCGGCAGCAGCTTGTCAAAGCTCGCCTTTGCATCACCGTAGAACATCCGCGTGTTGTCCTTAAAGAACAGCGGATTCTCGATACCGGAGTAACCCGTGCCCTGCCCGCGCTTGGATACAAACACCTGCTTGGCTTTCCAGCATTCCAGAACCGGCATGCCAGCGATCGGGCTATTGGGGTCATCCTGTGCGGCGGGGTTCACGATGTCATTAGACCCGATCACGATCGCAACATCCGTTTCAGGGAAGTCTGCGTTGATCTCATCCATTTCCATCACGATATCATACGGCACTTTGGCTTCTGCCAAGAGGACGTTCATATGCCCAGGCAGGCGCCCGGCAACGGGGTGGATCGCAAAGCGCACTGTTTTGCCTTTGGCACGCAGCTTGCGCGTCAGTTCCGCAACGGTTTGCTGGGCCTGTGCCACCGCCATACCGTAGCCCGGAATGATGATTACGCTATCTGCATCGTTTAATGCAGTTGCCACACCGTCAGCTTCAATCGCGATCTGTTCTCCTTCTACAGCCATCTGTTCACCCGATGCACCGCCGCCAAAGCCGCCAAGAATGACAGACACAAAGCTACGGTTCATCGCTTTACACATGATATAGGACAAGATCGCCCCGGAGGAGCCGACCAAGGCGCCAACAACAATCAACAGATCATTGCCAAGGCTAAAGCCAATCGCCGCAGCCGCCCAGCCTGAGTAGCTGTTCAGCATAGACACCACCACAGGCATGTCTGCACCACCAATGCCCATGATCAGGTGATACCCGATAAAGAGCGCCAGAAGCGTCAGCAGAACAAGCGTCCAAGAGCCTGAGCCCCCAAGATACATTGCAGCCAGAACGACGCTCAGCGCAGCAGCAGCCGCATTAAGCATATGCCCGCCCGGCAATTGTTTGGCGGCCGTATCAACTTTGATATCGATACTGGTCTGCGGGATCTGAATACGCCCTGCCAGCTTAGCATAAGCGATGATAGAGCCGGTGAAGGTCACAGCGCCGATCCAGATGCCAAGCACCAATTCGACCCGCAGAATGCCAATCTCAACGCCGGTCTTCTTGGCTATAAGCTGACCAAAGGACGACAGCCCCTTATAGGTTTCAGGCGGCACTGCAAACAGCGCAGACCCGTACCCACCCGCAGGGCTGCCTGTGCCTGATGCAGCACTCAGGCCGCTGATCATATTGATCATAAGATCAGCGTTGAACCCAACAAAAACAGCGGCAAGCCCGACGAGCGAATGCATAAACGCAACCAGCTCGGGCATTTGGGTCATCTGCACCTTGGTGGCCAGTTGATAGCCCACGCCTGCACCCAGCGCGATCAGCACCAGTGACAAGAGCCACAAACCAGAGCCCGGCCCGACAAGCGTCGCGAAGATCGCAATGCCCATGCCCGCGATGCCATACCAGACGGCTCGCTTGGCACTTTCCTGACCAGACAGACCGCCCAGCGAAAGGATGAAAAGAACAGCCGCAACTGCATAAGCGGCGATGGTAAATCCGTAATCCATGAGTTCCGCTCCGCCCTTACGATTTCTGGAACATGGCGAGCATGCGCCGTGTCACGAGGAAGCCACCAAAGATATTGACCGCGGCCATAAAGACGCCAAGCGCCGAAAGAACCGTAATCAACGCCGATGTGGATCCGATCTGGATCAACGCCCCAAGAATAATGATTGACGAGATCGCATTGGTCACCGCCATCAATGGCGTGTGCAGCGAATGCGCCACATT
>CALKJA010000015.1 GCA_937995865.1 uncultured Paracoccaceae bacterium
GGTGATCACGAATTACTTGGCTACGGCCAATTTGGTGAGCTGTGCAGAGGCGCTCACAGTCGCCAAAGGTGCAGGCATGGATCTTGCGACAACCTATGAAGCGATCAAAATTTCTTCAGGCACGTCTTTCGTCCACGAGACAGAAAGCCAGGTCATCCTGAACGGCTCCCGCGATATCTCTTTTACGATGGATTTGGTGGCCAAGGATATTGGCCTGTTCCAAGAGGTTGCTGATCGCGCTGCTGTTCCCGTTGAGTTGAACCCCGAACTAATTCGCATCTTCAACGATGGCATCGCCCGGTTCGGCCCCCGCGAGCTAAGCCCGAATATTATCAAACGCTTGGAAGAGGCAACGGGCCTTGATGTTACGGCTGCAGGCTTTCCTGCGGAAATGACGGATGATGAACCCGAGGAACCCGGCGCCGAAGTTGTGGCCGCTCGATGAAACAGGACGTTTTAGCCCGACTGAGCGCATCTGGACCGCGCCGCATTTTTGCTTGCGGTGTCTTGGGTTTGCTATCCATGATGCTGATCTTTTTGGCCGTTATCACTCAACCCGGTCTTATATCGCGCATCGTGCTTTTGGCGGCAGGAGTCGGCGTGATGGCGCTTGCAGTGCACCAATGGCGCGTGACCGAGGAAGTGATAGAGCTGACTGAAACCGAGCTTCGTCTTTCAAGCGGGCTGCGGTTGGTTGCGGTGAGTGATGTGGCAAGTGTGGAGCGCGGGCCGATGGCGTTTAAACCATCGCAGGGTTTTTTGCTCCGCACCGATTGTAGGCAGCCTCGGGGATGGGCTCCGGGGCTTTGGTGGCGTTTTGGGCGTTCGGTTGGTGTCGGTGGTGTGACAAGTGCGGGTGAAGGAAAGTTTATGGCGGAAACACTTCAACAGTTGATCGCACACCGCACCGAATAGGGCAGGCGATCAAGTGCCGCTGCAAACCCACGCTTCTTGACCGTCCCAGCGAACCTGATTGGTAAAGCGCGGGCGCGTCACAACAAAATAGTCAAATGTCATCTCGCTTATGCCGATGTTCCAAAGCGGCCGGTACTTCATAAAGGTCTCGATCAAGATGGCCTGATCGCCGGATGGCATGCTTGGCAACTGGTCGCTCAGTTGGTCTATGTCGACGTGCTGGTGTGCTGCATAGGATGCAGCATTGGGGCCAGTCGTCTTCGACCAGGCAATCCGATATTGATCGAGAGTATCCGAAAAGCAAACTATAGATACACGCTGGGTTATGCCTTGCGGAGAGCGGGTCATGAAATTGGAGACCCGCACCATAGAATCAAGATACGATTGGTTGATTGGATCCAATTCGCGCGACATCGCGTCAGCGACGGAATAAGTGACGCGCAAGCCGTCCGTTTGAACCTTGTAGGCATCAAACATCACAAACATTGCGACATATCCCCACATCAAAATCGGCATGAGAAGGATTGTCTCAAATGCGGCGATTCCACGCTCATCTCTGCGCAATCTGCGCAGCAACGACTCAAGCCGTCTGATTGTAGAAGGCAACCGGGTCATCCGTTGGGTTCCGTTACATAGATAGAAGTTGAGACCAGCACATACTCGCCATGAATGTCCCGAACTGCCGCTCCGAACGTCGCGGTTGGAAAGAACGGTTCGTATTTTACGCACGCACGCACAAACATCATTTGGTTTTGCGATCCGGTGGAGTAGGGGGCCGCAGGTTGGATCGAAAGCGATCGGTTCACGCATGTTGGGCGCGTTGGGAAATCAAGCGTACCGCGCGGATCTTGCATTTCCATTTCAATGCGAAGTGCATTGTCACAATCCGCGATTAAGGCTGATGCATCACAAACCATATCCTTGAATTGCTCATAGGTCGGCGGGTTGATCGTGTTAAGCCGCACAATGCGGATTGCCATGTCCAATCCACGGTCTAACAGCACTTGCCGGGTCATCAGCATTGCGGTTTCGAACGCCGCTAGGAACAGCATAAGGTAAAGCGGGAAGACAATGACAAAGTCGAATGCAACCACGCCATCGTCATCGCGCCGGAAGCGTTGAAGGAGTCTATTTAAGTGGCGACGCAAGCTCATTCGATCAACCTCAAGTGATTGATCTGGCTGGCAATCGAACGGAAAGCATACGCAAGATCTGTGTTGTCGACATCATAGTAATGACCAAGCGTTGAGGCGCATTTCTTCATGATCTCTTCGCCGCCTGAAGGCGCTTGAAAAGCGATTGTAAAGATCTGGATACGCTTGCTGGTATCGTCGTTGATGAGGTCGCAGAAATCCTCGGATTGTTGATCGGCTTGATCCGTATCCGTGTGGACGATTTGCATGTCGTTATGCTGATCGTAGTCCCAGTGCTTTGGGCGTCTGCTTTGCCGCCGAGAGTTGCGCGAGTCATAATCCGCATAGCGCCACATCATTTTCTGAAGGTCTTCGCGCATGAACGTCGAAAGCAAATCATTGTAGCTAAGACGCACCGCATCGCTTTGGTTGTGAAAGCCCATCCATTGGTCGTCGCTCGTGCGATCTGGATCACGGGGGCGGTACCAATCGACACTGCCGGGCACCTCCTCTGATGAGGGTGTCAGTTCGTGGTTCAGGTCTACGTAATACCCATCATACCAACGGCCCGTTGCATTGGCCGCATTCTGCGAAAACCAAACAGGCGACATATTGTTCTTCATCCAATCCGGGTAATCACGTTGAACCGTATTCTCCCCATCCGTCATTAGAACGATGATTTTCATAGTGCCTTGATCGTCAAAGGCTGCCGGGCGGCCTTTGACCTCAGACGGAACGCTTAGGCTTGTGTCGTCAACCATATCGGCCAGGACTTCTTCAAAGGCGGGGTCAAGCAATGCAGCGCCCCAACGCATACCTTGATCGATTGCTGTCCAACCATCTGCCCAAAAGGCGTTGATATGGTCCTTCAAAACTTGTGGGTCGGTTTCATGGACCAGGATCGTGCGATTGTCATCGTGCTCGCACCAGTACCATTCGGATTTCGGATCGTTATAGCTGTAGGAGCCGCCATAATTCTCAAAGTGACCTATACGTTCGATAAACGTGTCAGAATCGATTGCTGTGTCCGAGAAATCGTTGCGCACGCCGTCATCGCGAAACCTGCCGCAATTCGAATAGTTGTGCGAGTTGTCGAAGTTCACATGCTTTGCGAGATCGGCCCCCAGATTTACATGCGCATTGTAGGGTACAATCGAAATTGATGTCAGTCCTGGTTTGTCCGGACCATTGTCCATGACAGTATCAAAAAAGATGCCTGCGGCGGTCCGCAGTGTTGAGATTCGAGTGCCGTCCATTGAGCCAGAGACGTCAACGACAAGGGAAATTTCAATGTCTGAAACCTGCTCGAGCGCCGCTCCGCTGGCGACTGCAGCCAAAGAATCCACACCAACCATCCGCAAGAACACGGTTTCAACATCGGCTGTTGTTTCGGCGCGCACGGATTTGGAATTAATAGAATCCGTGACGGTCACCTTGTCCAAGAATTGCGACAAGCCTGCCTTAGCAAAGTAATCTTCAACAACTTGTTTTGGTGGATCAGGATTATCAAGATCGGCGGCGGCCAGCACAGCGCGATCGGCGGTTTGCTGAATCGTGATGCGCTGGGCTTCCATTCGGGCCACATCTACGGCCAATCCGCCCATCACAACCATGAGAGTGAAAATCACCATAGCCAGCACAAATGCGGTCCCGTTTTCATCAGATGAAAAGGTCGCAAGTTTTGCTTTCGCACGTTTGAAGCGCAGCGCGGCTGTGCCCCGTTGTGATCTTTCTCGAGCTGCGATGTCACTGATCATGCGCGAATCCCTCGTTCTTGAGACCACATCGGTCCCAGAACCTCTCATCGCAGCGGTTGGGGGCCGAATTTGGGCGGAAATGAGAAGTTTTTGCTGGATCTTGGCCTTTTCGGCGGCAAAGCTCGCTGAAGTTGATTTTTTGCGAGATAGTGCCACGCAACTTGGCGCGGAAAGTTTTAAAAGTGCTCGATTATTGTGCAGCTATCCGTAAGGTAACACTATGGCGCTGAGCTAAGCGCCTTAACCAAGTAACAAGGATTGCCCAGATGGCACGCGCAAAAGAGCCCACATTTCGTGAAAGTGTAGATATCATGTTCGCCCGAGCGGTGGCGTTGATGGATCTGCCACCTGGGCTTGAGGAAAAGATTAGGGTTTGCAATGCGACCTACACAGTGCGCTTTGGCGTTCGGATGCGCGGCGAGATTAAAACATTTACCGGTTACCGTGCTGTTCACTCTGAACATATGGAGCCTGTGAAGGGCGGCATTCGCTTTGCGTTGGGCGTTAACCAAGATGAAGTCGAAGCGTTGGCAGCACTCATGACTTACAAATGTGCGCTCGTCGAAGCACCTTATGGCGGCTCCAAGGGTGGCTTATGCATCGATCCACGCGCCTATGATGATGAAGAGATGGAGCGCATTACGCGCCGCTTTGCGTATGAGCTGATCAAACGCGATCTCATCAACCCCTCGCAAAACGTACCAGCGCCCGACATGGGAACCGGCGAACGTGAGATGGCGTGGATCGCCGACCAATACCAACGGATGAACACAACCGATATTAACGGTAATGCGTGTGTAACGGGTAAGCCTGTTAATGCAGGTGGCATTCAAGGCCGGACCGAAGCGACGGGCCGAGGCGTGCAATACGCACTCCAGGAATTCTTCCGTCACCCACAGGACATTAAGGCGGCAGGCCTTAGCGGAACCCTCGATGGCAAACGTGTAATTGTGCAAGGGCTTGGCAACGTGGGCTACCATGCTGCGCATTTCCTAAGCACTGAAGATGGGGCCAAAGTGACAGCGGTCATCGAACGTGATGGTGCTGTGAGCAATGATGCCGGGCTTGATATCGATGCATTGCGCGGCTGGATCATCGAAAATGGCGGCGTCAAAGGGTTCCCGGACGCGACTTATGAAGCGGACGGTTCAAAGCTGCTTGAGGCTGAATGCGATATTTTGATCCCTGCTGCACTTGAGGGTGTGATCCATATGGACAATGCAGCCAAGGTTAGTGCCCCATTGATTATCGAGGCGGCGAACGGGCCAATCACCGCCGGTGCGGATGAGATCTTGCGTGCCAAAGGATGTGTGATCATCCCTGATATGTATGCCAACGCAGGTGGTGTGACGGTTTCATATTTTGAATGGGTTAAGAACCTGTCGCATATTCGCTTTGGGCGTATGCAACGTCGCCAAGAAGAGAACCGTCACCAGCTGATCGTGGATGAGCTTGAGCGGATCTCGACGGACAGCTCGATCAATTGGACGCTCTCACCTGATTTCAAAACCAAGTACCTACGTGGTGCAGGTGAGCTTGAGTTGGTGCGTTCGGGTCTCGATGACACAATGCGCGCTGCTTATAACGATATGGCAAATGTCTGGCGCAACAGGGATGATGTCCCTGATTTGCGTACTGCGGCGTATCTAGTTGCTATTGATAAGGTGGCCAATAGCTACCGCGCCAAGGGCCTTTGAACCGGCTCGCGACAATCGCGCTTGCTGCCATGACCGCATTCCCGGTCATGGCGGAAGAGGCTGACTATGGCGAGGTCACTCTGACCGGGCTTGCGCGGGAAAGCTGGGCCTATAACCCGCTTGGCGATAGCTCGGCCTTAGTATGCAATGTTAACGGCGCGGACGGTTTTATGACCGTGCGCGCCGGTCCCGGTTCAAACTTTGAGGCGCGCCGATCGCTCAATCGATTGGCCACGGTCCATATTGATACGTCACAAGTGCAGGGCGATTGGGTTCGGGTCCTAACGGCTTACCGGGTTCTGACGTCTGAGGGTGTAACTCAACCTGATCAAATCCTGCATGTGAGCGGGTGGGCGCACACTGATTTTCTGTGTGATTTCATTCACTAATCACGCACAGTTTGCGTGTGTAGTCAGCTCTTGAGCCGGTAAGGGCCGGCAGTGTTTTCAAAGCACAACTCGAAAAACCGGCCAAAGCCTATCTGTGTCGCGGCCTGACCGGCATTTGACGGAAAAGGCAGAAGGTCCAGCGCCGGACCTTGATACTTCTTGGATTAGATGGTGGAGTTTGGTCGTTGATCCCGGGAGAGCAGCGTGCGGTTTTCAGCTTGGCAAATTATCAAACAAGGCCTGACGGGCAACAAGGGTTGGACGCCGCATTGGCGCAGCCCTGAGCCGAAGCCCGAATATGATGTCATAATAATCGGCGGCGGTGGGCATGGGCTTTCTACGGCGTTCTACCTTGCCAAGGAGCACGGCATCACCAACATTGCCGTGCTGGAAAAAGGGTATATCGGTGGCGGAAACGTGGGGCGCAACACAACCATTGTGCGCGCAAACTACATGCTGCCTGGAAACTCTGAATTCTATTCCCACTCTCTCCGGCTCTGGGAGAACATGGAAACAGATTTCAATTTCAACGCGATGCATTCGCAGCGCGGGATCATCAATTTGTTTCACTCGGATGGTCAACGCGATGCCTATGCGCGACGCGGAAATCAAATGATCAGCCAAGGCGATGACGCGGTTCTATTGGACCGTGAGGGGGTGCGCCAAATGTTGCCGTACCTTGATTTTGAGCAAACGCGCTTTCCGATCTTTGGTGGCCTTTATCACCCGCGCGGTGGCTCGGCCCGGCATGATGCGGTTGCATGGGGATACGCGCGTGGCGCCGATATGCGTGGCGTTGATATCATTCAAAATTGCGAAGTGACCGGCATCGATATCGAAGGCGGCATTGTGAAAGGTGTGCAAACCTCTCGGGGCGCCATCCGCGCGAAAAAGGTTGCGCTGATGACGGCAGGGCGGTCTTCGCAGACGGCGGCCATGGCGGGACTGACCTTGCCAATCGAAAGTCACGTGTTGCAGGCTTTTGTTTCGGAGGGGTTAAAGCCCTGTATCGATCACGTTGTCACCTATGGCATGGGCCATTTCTATATCAGCCAGTCGGACAAAGGTGGGCTCGTGTTTGGCGGGGATCTTGATTTTTATGCCTCTTACGCGGCGCGAGGGAACCTGCCAATGGCCGAGCATGTGCTTGAGGCTGGGATGACCCTGATGCCGATGATCGGCAAAGCACGCATGCTGCGTTCTTGGGGCGGCATCATGGATATGTCGCCAGATGGCTCCCCAATCATCGATAAAACGGACATATCTGGGCTCTACCTAAATTGCGGCTGGTGCTATGGCGGCTTCAAGGCTGTGCCGGGGTCGGGCTTTTCGATGGCGCATTTGGTGGCCAAGGACGAGCCACATGGGCCGGCTGCTAAGTTTCGGCTGGATCGCTTTGCCACGGGGCTTGGTCTCATGGATGAGGAGGGGACCGGTGCCCAACACAACCTTCATTGATCGCGCCGTTTCGGCCCTAAACGCGCATTCCTCAATTTCCAGAAAGGCTGCGCTATGAGGATCCCATGTCCAATTTGCGGAGACCGTGACGCTCGGGAATTCTCTTACATGGGGCACGCGAGCATGTTGAACCGTCCCGAACAGGATGCCGGCAAAGATGTTTGGAATGCCTATCTGCACGAGCGCGCCAATATCGCCGGTGATGTTGAAGATTTATGGTGCCATGACATGGGCTGTGCGGCCTGGATCGTGGTGAGACGCAATACCATCAGCCACACCATCTATGAAGCAAAACTAGCCAATGAGGTGCGCGATGCGGATTGAAGGCAAAGGCCACATCGACCGCGCCCAACCCATTGAGTTTCACTTCGGGGGTGAGAAGTATAGCGGGTTTCAGGGAGATACTTTGGCCTCAGCGCTTTTGGCCAATGATGTGCACCTTGTCGGGCGCTCGTTTAAATACCACCGACCGCGCGGCATACTGACTGCTGGTTCTGAGGAGCCGAATGCGCTGGTGACGATTGGCGAAGGGGCTGAGCGCGAACCCAACGTTCGCGCGACCATGCAAGAGCTATATGCCGGATTGCAGGCGACGCCGCAGAATGCATGGCCTAGCCTAAAGTATGATCTGCTCAGCATGAATGACGCGCTTGCGCCATTTCTGAGCGCAGGCTTCTACTACAAAACCTTCATGTGGCCCAAATCCTTCTGGGAAAAGGTCTATGAGCCTTTCATTCGCAATGCGGCGGGGTTGGGCGCGCTTAGCGGGGCGCATAATCCAGATACCTACGCGCGGGCGTTTGCACATTGCGATGTGTTGGTTATCGGTGGCGGGCCTGCGGGTCTGCGCGCGGCACGGGTCGCTGCAGATGCGGGCCTAGACGTCATATTGGCCGATGAAGGCTGGGAGTTGGGTGGGCAACTCCTGTCGGATAGTGCTGAGATCGAAGGTCAACTCGCAGGTGACTGGGCCGCGTCGGAAGCCCAAGCACTGTCCGAAATGGAAAATGTGCGGGTCATGACGCGCACAACGATCACCGGCGCCTATGACGGCGGTACATTTGGCGCGATTGAGAAGCGTGGCACCCATCTTGCGAATCCCAAGGGCGCATTAGAGTGCTTTTGGCGGATCACTTCTAAGCGCGCAATATTGTGTGCAGGTGCGTTGGAGCGGCCGATCGCATTCACGGACAATGACCGCCCCGGCATAATGAACGCAGGTGCCGTTAAAACCTATCTCAATCGGTTTGGCGTCTCGCCGGGTCAAAGCATTGCGGTTTTTGGGAACAATGACAATGCGCACCAAACCGCGCGCGAACTGATTGCAGCGGGCGTTAAGGTAGCGGCAGTGATTGACAGCCGAACACAGGCGCAGGTCAATGTCGACGCCCCGGTCTTCACGGGATCACGTGTGATTGGCAGCAAAGGCCGATTGAGGGTGCGCGAAATCGCGATTGAAACGGACGGAGAAACCCGTTCGCTTGAGGTGGATTGCCTCGCAGTTTCAGGTGGTTGGAATCCAACAGTTCACCTTACGTGTCACATGAATGCGCGCCCAGTTTGGGAGCCGTCGATTCACTGTTTTGTGCCGTTGGAGGGTGCGGTTCCGGGTCTTATGGTCGCGGGTGCTGCGGCGGGCATTTTTTCAACTCACGGCTGCCTGCAATCTGGCGGGCGGGTCGCGGCGACAGTCGCGCGTGATTTGGGCAAAAGCCCCGAGGATCCCAAAACGCCGCATTCGCAGAACCAAAGCTACGGGATTGAACCCCTTTGGGATGCTGGCGGGACCAAAGGCCCGTGGGGCCGTGCATGGCTGGATTTCCAGAACGATGTCACCACCAAGGATGTGCGCCAAGCCGCCAAGGAAAATTATGCCTCTGTGGAGCATATGAAGCGCTACACGACCCAAGGCATGGCCACGGATCAAGGTAAGAATTCCAACGTCGGGGCGCTTGCGATCCTTGCAGACGCCACGGGGCGCGGCATACCCGAAACCGGAACGACAACGTTTCGTCCGCCATACAGCCCGGTTGCGATCGCTGCGATGGGTGCGGGCGCACAAGGGAAGGGTTTTGCGCCGCAACGCTTCACAACCTCCCATACCGCTACGGTGGCACGAGGCGCTCCGATGATTGAAGCGGGGCTATGGTATCGTCCGTCTTTCTATCCAGAAGTCGGCGAAACACATTGGCGCGAGTCCTGTGACCGCGAGGTGAACTTAGTCCGTAACGCTGTTGGTGTTTGTGACGTAAGCACGCTTGGCAAGATTGATTTTCAAGGTCCGGATGCCGCTTCCTTTCTTGACTTCATTTATTGCAACACTTTCTCAACGCTCAAGGTGGGCAAGGTGCGCTATGGCTTGATGCTGCGCGAAGATGGGCATGTCATGGATGACGGGACGATTGCGCGGCTTGGTGAGCAGCATTACGTAATGACCACAACCACCGCCGCGGCAGGTCAGGTAATGAAACATCTTGAGTTTGTGCACCAATGCTTGCGGCCCGAACTCGACGTCAGTTTTATTTCCGTGACCGAACAATGGGCGCAATTTGCGGTTGCTGGTCCTCAGTCCCGTAGGCTTTTGAACACGCTCCTTGATGAACAGATTAATGACGCAGACCTTCCTTATATGTCTTGCGGCGAAATCGGTGTTTCTGGCGTGGCGGGGCGACTTTTCCGTATCTCCTTTTCAGGTGAGCATGCCTATGAAGTTGCAGTGCCAGCGCGCTTTGGAGATAGCTTGTTCCGGCTTTTGGTTGCGCAAGCCGAGGCTCTGGGTGGCTGCGCCTATGGGATGGAAGCCCTAAACGTGATGCGGATCGAAAAGGGCTTTATCACCCACGCAGAAATCCACGGACGTACAACTGCGTTCGATATCGGCATGGATCGCATGGTTTCGCAAAAGAAGGATTGTGTGGGCAATACGATGTCGCGCCGTCCGGGTCTCTTGGATGACACGCGCGAGCAGTTGGTAGGTTTCAAGCCGAAAGGGCACGCCCAAAAGCTAAGCGCGGGCGCGCATCTATATAACGATGGCGCAAGCCCTGTGGCAGAGAACGATCAGGGTTATGTCACCTCTGTCGCTTATTCACCCAGCCTTGAGACGGATATTGGTCTTGGGTTTTTGAAAGGCGGCCGCGCGCGGATTGGTGAGACGATGCGCGTTGTTGATGCTTTGCGTGGAATTGACGGTATTGTGGAAATCTGCGGCCCGGTTTTTCTTGACCCTGAAGGAGACCGTTTGCGTGGTTAAACTGATTGCACGATCCGCTGCACTTGGCTTGATGCCAATTGAAGGTGACGGGGTCACGATTGCAGAGCCGCATATGGCCGTGTTGACCTCACTTGCGCCGCTCAGGGGGCAAGAGGCAGCATTGTCCGCTGCACTTGAGTCAGCGCACGGGATGGCGCTGCCAAAGCCGAACCGCGCAACAGGTGCGAACGGCGCGCGTGCGCTTTGGTTCGGGCGGGCACACACGCTTTTGGTAGGACCGGATCCGGATGCCAGCCTGACGCGCTTCGCCGCGCTGACCGATCAGAGCGATGCTTGGGCACGGCTTATGATGGCGGGCCCTCGCGTGCCAGAGATGCTTGCCTACATGACGCCTCTGGACCTGCGAGAGGCCAGTTTCAAACCGGGTCATACGGCACGAACAGAGCTTTCACACATGCCAGCGTCTCTGACCCGGACCAGCGCGGAAACGTGGGAAGTTATGGTGTTTCGCTCGATGGCACAGACGTTGGTACATGACCTTAAGCAGGCGTTGGACGCGCTACCTTAGAAGACCACGTGACTAACCACGATGTCGCGCCCCCGATAGGACAAGATCGGGGGCTTGTCGGGTATCGTATCAGGCGGGCAGGCAAAAAGCTGCGGGAAGGATCCATCGATCTTAGACGCCACCCAAGCTTCTTGTACTGCGATTGGCTGGCGGGGTGGATCGAGTCGGGAACATCCAATGAAGAACCCATATGTGACCGGAGCGCCCTCAACGATTTTCTGGGGCAGCAGAGAAGCCTGAGCCGCATCGGCCAAGATCACCGGCGGGGGATTGGGAACGGGTAGAATCGTGTTTGCTGCACAATCCGCCAATGCAAAAGTAGCCCATATTGCCATCCAAACCCGCATGCGATGACGATAGCACTGCCGCTGTGCCTTGCAACTGCGAAGGCAAACCCCATAGTTGACGGATGAGTTTGCCGCCCGGATTCTTGGATGAACTGCGCTCCCGCACTTCGCTCACGCAGGTTGCGGGGCGCAAAGTGATGTGGGATGCGCGTAAGTCCAATCAGGGCAAGGGCGATATGTGGGCGCCATGCCCCTTCCATCAGGAAAAAACGGCAAGTTTCCATGTGGATGACCGCAAGGGCTATTACTACTGCTTTGGGTGTCACCAAAAAGGGGATGCGATCTCCTTTGTTCGCGAGACCGAGAACGTCGGTTTCATGGAAGCAATCGAAATCCTTGCCGGTGAGGCTGGGATGCAAATGCCCGAGCGCGACCCCCAGGCGCAGGAAAAAGCCGATGAACGCACAGAACTTGCCAAGATCATGGAGCAAGCGGTACAATTCTTCCGCCTACAGCTCAAAACGTCTGCGGCAACGGACGCGCGTGCCTATCTGGCAAAGCGCGGTCTGTCTGATGCAGCACTTGAGCGCTGGGAGATCGGATTTGCACGGGATGGCTGGCAAAACCTGTGGGATCACCTGACAGGCAAAGGCATTGCGGCTG
>CALKJA010000016.1 GCA_937995865.1 uncultured Paracoccaceae bacterium
GTAGAGCTGCGCGGATTTGGTGCGTTTTCGGTTAAGCAGCGCGATGCGCGGACCGGCCGAAACCCGCGCACAGGTGAAACAGTTGAGGTTGAAGAGAAGCACGTTCCGTTCTTTAAGACCGGCAAGTTGCTTCGTGATCGGCTGAACGGGAAATAATTCATGCGCTACCTGCGGTATTTGGTTTTGGCGGCAATTGCCGTTGTGTTGATTGTTGTGTCTTTGGCAAACCGCGGGGTCGTGTCAGTGAGCACGTTGCCCGAAGGTATGGCGCAGATGCCATTGTTGGATGCGTTTGCGTTTGAGGTGCAGCTGCCGTTGTTTATTGTGATCTTTGGCGGCATCGTTGCAGGGTTGCTGATCGGATTTGTCTGGGAGTGGGTGCGCGAGCATAAGCACCGGTCAATGGCGTCTAAGAAAAACCGGGAAGCGCATCAGCTCAAGCAAGAGGTCAACCGCCTCAAGGGGGAGCGCCACGAAGGCAAGGACGAGGTTCTTGCGCTGCTCGACGAGCGCTAAGCTGCAATCATGGACATTCGTGTAAAATTCTGCGGGCTGACGCGGCCTGCGGATGTCATCGCGGCGCGGGACGCGCAGGCGGCCTATGTCGGCTTTGTGCATTTCGCCAAAAGCCCGCGGCATGTGAGCGTGCAAACTGCACGCGCGTTGGCACTTGAGGTGCCTATGGGCATCGCCAAAGTGGCGCTGGTGGTCAACCCTGATGATGCCACGCTTGATGCGCTGACAGATGAGGTCCCCTTGGACATGATCCAGCTTCACGGCAGCGAGTCGCCTGAACGGGTAGCCGAGGTTAAGGCGCGTACAGGATTGCCAGTGATGAAGGCGCTTGGGGTCGCAGGAGCTGACGATCTCCTTCGGATTGGGGCGTATTCTGGCGTTGCGGACCAACTTTTGATTGATGCAAAGCCACCTAAAGATGCGGAGCTGCCGGGTGGAAACGGGGTCGCCTTTGATTGGACGATGATCTCGGGGCGCAAATGGTTCTGCCCTTGGATGCTGGCGGGCGGTCTGACACCGGGAAATGCCGCTGATGCTGTGCGGCTGACAGGTGCGGTTCAGCTTGATGTGTCCTCCGGTGTTGAAAGCGCGCAGGGTGTGAAAGACGCTGGCAAGATGGCAGCATTTTCGGCGGCATTAACCGGGCGGTAATCATCTCCCCTCAAGCTGAGCGTATGCCACAGCTTCCTCCACATTTGACCCCTGACCTCTGGCTTGATCAGCTCTTCACCTCGCAAGAGGCGCTGAGAGGCGGGGTAGTGAAACGCAAGATCCGTGATGTGGAACGGCTTGCCGGGCGAGCCGCGTTTGTTGCAGCGCTGGAATGTCGCGGGTTTCAGGCCGTTGAGAATGGCCGGCATTTTGTAGTCTTCTGCAATCTGATGCCGATCACACGGGTGCGGTAAAAGGCCGTTCGAACGGCCTTGGAGACGCGATTTTGAAATCGCGAAGGGCGCGGTGCGTGCAACGCTATGCCAAGGGCCTTCGAAGGCCCTTTTTCTGTGCCCTCTCCCTTTACGCCTTTGCGCCTGCACGCTACCAAAGCGGGCGCAGCATCCGGGAGGGTCCAATGGCAGACGATCTCTTTAATTCCTTCATGACAGGCCCTGACGAGCAGGGTCGCTTTGGCAAATTCGGGGGCCGTTTCGTTTCGGAGACCTTGATGCCGCTGATCCTCTCGCTTGAAGAGGAATATGAGCGCGCCAAAGACGATCAGACCTTTTGGGACGAAATGAATGACCTGTGGACGCATTACGTGGGCCGCCCATCTCCGATGTATCACGCGGAGCGTTTGAGTGAGCGCCTTGGCGGTGCCAAGATCTATATGAAGCGCGACGAGCTCAACCATACCGGCGCGCATAAGATCAACAACGTGCTGGGTCAGATAATCCTGGCCCGCCGCATGGGCAAAACCCGCATCATCGCCGAGACGGGTGCAGGCCAACATGGCGTGGCAACAGCAACCGTTTGTGCGAAATTCGGCCTGAAATGTGTGGTCTATATGGGCGCGCATGATGTGCAGCGTCAGGCCCCTAACGTCTTTCGCATGCGGCTTTTGGGCGCTGAGGTTGTGCCGGTCACCTCAGGCCGCGGTACGCTAAAGGACGCGATGAACGACGCGCTGCGCGATTGGGTGACCAACGTGCGCGATACATTTTACTGCATTGGCACCGTCGCTGGTCCGCACCCCTATCCCGCAATGGTCCGCGATTTCCAAAGCATCATTGGCAAGGAAGCCAAAGAGCAGCTTATGGCCGCTGAAGGCCGCCTGCCAGACACACTCATCGCGGCGATTGGTGGCGGCTCAAACGCAATGGGCCTTTTCTTCCCGTTTCTCGATGACAAAGAGGTGGCTATTATCGGGGTTGAGGCTGGCGGCAAAGGCGTCAACCAGAAGATGGAGCATTGCGCCTCTCTTACAGGCGGTCGCCCGGGCGTGCTGCATGGCAACCGAACCTATTTGCTGCAGGATGATGATGGGCAAATCCTTGAAGGGTTCTCCATCTCAGCGGGTCTAGATTATCCTGGCATTGGTCCAGAGCACGCATGGCTGCATGAAATCGGCCGCGCGGAATATGTTGCGATCACGGATAAAGAAGCTTTGGAAGCGTTTGAGCTGTGCTGTGAGACCGAAGGCATCATTCCTGCGCTTGAGCCATCACACGCGCTGGCCCATGTCATGAAAATCGCGCCAGAGTTGCCCAAAGATCATATCATCTGCATGAATATGTGCGGACGCGGGGACAAGGATATCTTTACGGTCGCCAAACATCTGGGCTTTGACATGAGCGATACAGAAGGCCGCACGGCCGACTAACCCAGCCTTGTGCGTTTAACAGATTATTGGCCCGCGGGGATCCATCCTTGCGGGCCATTTCTTTGCGTACTCTATCTTAGAAGCGCCTATGCGCGCCCGCTGTCATAAGCCTCAAGCACCTCAAGCGGCACGACTTCAAGCGCGCGTTTATGCGTGCCTGCCAAGTTTACCATCGGTGCGCAGCCTTCTTCATGGGCTTGGACAAAGCGGCCCGCACACAGGCACCAGCTGTCACCAGGCTTGAGGCCGGGAAAGCGGTATTCGGGGCGCGGTGTTGAAAGATCGTTGCCCACGTATTTTGAAAAGGCGAGGAATTCTGCCGTCAGCACCGCGCATACCGTATGGCTTCCCTGATCCTCGGCGCAGGTGTTGCACGCGCCGTCCCTGAAAAAGCCGGTCATAGGGTCTGTGGAGCATCCTTCTAAAGGCTCCCCCCGGACGTTCAGACTTGGGTCTTTTTCCAGCATAGTGGTTCCGTTCTTTATTGCGCGGCGGCTTGCGCCAAGGCGCGGAACGTCGCGAGGTTTTGGTCAAACGCGCCATCTTCACGAAAAGCGCGGTCCGCGCCGTTGGCAGCGATGACCACCTCACGCGCAGGATCGATATATAAGTATTGCCCGTAGACGCCACGTCCAAGAAAAGCGTGGTCTGGGTTGTCTAAGTCTTCATCCGCAGGGATCCACCATTGATATCCGTAGTGGATATCCCCCGGTGCGGTGGGGGCAGAGGCGCGGGTTGCAGCGCGCAGCCAGTCCGCGCTGACGATCTGTTGGCCTTGCCATTGTCCGCCTTGCAAGACCATCTGGCCGAAACGCGCATAGTCTCGAGTGGTCATGTGCAAGCCACCCAACACAAAAGCAACGCCATCCCCGTCTGTCACATAGGCCGCGTCCTGCTCAAGCGCGAGGGGCACAAGGATCTGCTCATTGAGAAGATCGGGAACATTTCGCCCGGTCGCGCCACGCAAAACCATACCCAGAACATGCGTATCGATAGAGACGTACTGCCACTGCGCTCCCGGCTCCACAAATGTTTCGTCCAAGCTTAAAGCGAAGTCATCCATCGAACCGCCAAGCGCCAGAACGCGCCCCATACGATTGATATCGCTCCAAAAGTCCAGATAATCCTCATCAAATACAACGCCGGAAGACATGTTAAGGATGTTGCGCACTGTGGCCTTTTCATAGGCCGTGCCCGCCAAATCGGGCGCGTATTGCTTGGCCGGAGCGTCCAGATCGATCAGTCCGTCATCCACGGCGATCCCCACAAGCGTCGACAAATAGGATTTCGCAACTGACCAAGAGATGCGGCCATGCTCAGCATCGGTTCCAAGGTAATAGGCCTCATGCACAACGGTCCCTTTATGAAGAACGACCATCGCCGTGGCGCTGCGGTCTGTGACCCACGCATCATAATCAATGGGTAGGGTCATCGCATCACCAGTCGGCAGCGGCGAAGGCGCGCTTTCGCCACGTGGCATCGCGGTTGAGAAGAACAGCTCTGGCATATTGGAGAAATTCGCAACGATCTTATCTTCGTCAAAGAGCGAAGTAACCGCCAGTAGCCGGGTAAGCCTATCGCGATTGGCGATCCCGGCAACAACCACGATAACAGCGAGCGCTAAGAAAGCGCGGATGATCCATTTGAACATTTGAAGTCCTCCCAAAAACAACTTCAGCGCGCGCGACGGTCGCAATCAAGTGCTACGCAGCGTTAAGGCGCGGGCGCGATCCATTCGACCCAGCGGCCATGAAAATCCACACGCCCGAAGACAAGCGTTTCATTGCCGGGCCAAAGCCGCATGGTCAGGGCGGCCCCGGGTTTTTGATCACCGGGTTTTTGGTCGTCAGGCTCCATCGTGAACCATGCCAAAGGCGCATCTTCAGTGGCGTTTTGACCTGCGGCTTCAATCATTGCGGTGCCGCGCGCGCGGGCCGCTTCGGGCAAATATTGCCAAGCGATTGTGGAGTAGATCATGTGGCAATGGCCCGCGCGCCGGTCTAACCGGCTGGGCAACCACGCTAAAGCATCGCTTTCATCCAGTACTGCTTCTGTATCTGGTGCTGTAAAGAGTGTGATTGCAGCGCGGGTGCGCTCCAACCGATCCGGTTGATCGGGCCAAAGGTAAGATTGCAGCCGTATTGCTTGGGCCGGGTCTGTCACATCGATGGGCCGCAAATCTACGCCACGCGCCTCGGCCAGATAAGGCGGGCATTGCGTGGGAGCGGTGCCGCGCCATTCGGGTGCAAGTTGCACCGGTGAGTTAGTAGGGCCCAAAGTCAGGCCATCTGCATGCAGGCACATGAAATCCCAGTTCAGGTTCAACCCCGCGCTGGCCCCGATCTCTGATGTGACAAGCGGCTGTTTGAAGCGCGCTGTGAGCCAGTGACCGGCAGCAATCAAAACGGCAGCGCGGCGCACCTCATTGGTTTGAGGCGGGCTGTCCATCATGAGCAGAACGGCTTGCTCATGTGTGTGCAGTACTAAGCGCAGTGCGTTTGCCAAATCCTTATCGGGTGCCTCATGGGGTGGATAGACTGCGCTAAGCTCAGGCGCAGCACCGGTAAGGTGTAGGTGGTGCAGCGCGCCGCACAGGCGCAAAGGCACGGAATCGGCCTGTGGCCCCAGCGTGGCTTCTGGCCAGCCCGCAATGCGCTGGCCAAGCGCAGACTCGAGATCAAGCAGGTCCGGCAGCAGCGGTAGAATGCGCCCCATGAACGGTGAGCCAAGTCCGGTGCAGGCCTTGGATTGGTGCGCGAAAGCAGCGCGCAGGGCTGCAGAGATGCTTGCAGTCATTTGAACTTATCCATCAACTTTTGCATCGCACTCCTTGTGTCGGATGCAGGGGCGGGGTTTGAGGCGGCGGCTTTGGCAATCGAGGACGGCGCGGTTTTTGCTTTCTTAGTGGTTGTGTTCGAAGACCTCGGCGGGGCCACGCGTAGCGCGATGGCATTCATGAACTTACCGCCATCTCCAGCGGCCAAATGCGGTGCTCCGTCTGCAATGCCGCGCAGCAGATCATCAAGCCAGCCTTCATCGGCCTTTGGAAAATCGCGCAGAACATAGCCGGGCACGGCGTCTTTGTGGCCCGGATGGCCAATCCCAAGCCGCACGCGGCGATACTCCGGCGTGAGATGTGCGTGGATTGAGCGCAGCCCATTATGGCCTGCATGTCCGCCGCCCTGCTTAACCCGCGCTTTGCCCGGGGCAAGATCCAGTTCATCGTGGAAAACGGTGATATCACCAACTAAGAGTTTATAGAATTTCGCAGCTTCCTGCACGGATTGGCCGGAGCGGTTCATAAAGGTCTCGGGTTTAAGCAAGAGCACTTTGGTATCGCCCAATGTGCCTTCTGTGATCTGCCCCTGAAACTTGCTGCGCCATGGGCCAAAGCCATGGTCGCGCGCGATCTCATCCATCGCCATAAAGCCGATATTGTGGCGGTTGCGGGCGTATTTCGCTCCAGGATTTCCAAGGCCAACGAAGAGATGCATGGGACGGCTCCTTTGGTCTGTGCCTATCGGGTCTGAAGCGAGGATTCCAGAGCGGGCAATCGCCGAGCTTTGCTCACGATCTTGTGCGGGGCGTTGCTTCCTTGCCGCCGTGGGATAGGTTTATGGAAAAGCGAAAGTTGAAGGAGCCTACGCCATGATCCGTCAAACCGCCAGCCGCCGCCATTTCCTGACCCGGGTCGGTGCGGCGCTTGTTCCTGCTGTGGTGTGGTGTGGGGCGTCCGTGGCATCTGTTGCGGCAACGCCGACGATGCGGGGAGGGGCCAATAACTATAGGCCGGGCGCGCCAATTGTGGACCGCATCGGTGGCGGCGGCTTTTCCATGCGGGGCCGCGTTTTGCGCGCGGGCGATGGCGCGCCGCTGGCCGGACGGCGGATCCAAGTTTGGGCCCACACAACTGAAGGCCACGAGCGGGACGCGGCCAGCCACGGGGCCACATTGACCAATGCGGACGGGGTGTTTGTTATGGACATGCCTCAGATCGTTCCTGCCTTTGGGCAGGCGCATGGGCATCTGGCTTATGACGCCGAGGAAGATGCGGCCTTTGGCGGAGGTGAGTACGAAACGGTTTTTCTGCGCCCGTTGATGGGGTCTTCGCGGGACACGTCACTGGATGTCGATTTCGTCCTTGCCCCGCGCTAGGCGACGTTTTCTTTGGGCGTTGTTGGGCGTTGTTGGGCGTTGTTGGGCGTGGCGCTGCTGTGGCCATTGGCGGTTGCCCTGGGCAGCCCATACCTTGCGTATCGCAGTTGGATTTATATCGGAGCGGGCTTTGCTGGAATAGTTGCATTGGGCTTGCTGCTGATACAGCCACTTGCGGCGCATCGGATCGCTTTGACACGGCGCGCGCATCGCGTAATTGGCGCCGCCATCATTGCAGCTGTTTCCATACATGTCGGAGGCCTCTGGCTGACCAGCCCGCCGGATGTGATCGACGCGCTCCTTTTACGCTCACCGACCCCCTTTGCGCTTTGGGGCGTGATCGCTTTATGGGCGATGGTCGCGCTTGGCATCGCGGCGCTGTTCAGGCGGCGGATGGGGCCGCTTTGGTGGCGGCGGATGCATGCGGGGCTTTTGGTGCCGCTGATTGGCGGCACGGTGCTCCACGCGGTGCTGATCGAGGGAGCAATGGGGCAAGTCAGTAAAGCAGCGCTCTGTGCGCTGGTTGTGTTTGCGGCGCTTTGGGCAGTGATGCGGATGCGGTTGCGTTAAGGGCAGCCCCATAGAATTTATCTGCCAGATGATAGACCGGCTGAGGCGGCCAAAGACATCAACCGGGCCCAATTCTTAGATGCTTCAACAAAAAAGGGCCCGCGAGGGGCCCTTTTCAAATCGGTCCCAAAAAGACCTGATCACTCGTCGCCACCTTGGGAGGTGGTTTCAACGGCTTCCGGATCAACTTCACCGTCTTCGTCATCGCTGGATGCAGCAAGACCCGATGGTGCTTGAATGTTGGCAATCACGAAATCACGGTCAATCGTCGGTTTGGAACCGGCGGGTAGAGTGATGTCAGAGATCGTCAGCGTATCGCCGATTTCCATGCCAGACACGTCCGCGATGATGCTCTCGGGGATCTCGCCCGCAGTCACTGTCAGCTCGACCTCAGGACGAACGGCTGTCAGAACGCCGCCCTTCTTGATGCCGGGTGCAACGTCTTCGCCAGCGAACTCAACCGGAATGAACAACGCGATTTTTGTCTTACGGCGCAGGCGCATCAGGTCAAGGTGCGTTGGCAGGTCTTTGACCACATCACGCTGCACGTCGCGGCAGATCACGCGCACGTCGTCGTGGCCGTCAATTTTGAGGTTGAAGAGAGTCGCTTTAAAGCGGCCTTCTTTCAGCTTCTTGAACAGCACGTTGAAGGGGATGTTGATTGCAAGCGGATCGGTGTCACCACCGAAAACAATGCCAGGTACTTGCCCGTCGCGGCGAGCTTGGCGGGCGGCCCCCTTGCCCGTCCCCGTCCGTACCGTGGCGTGAAGATCTGGGATCTCACCAGCCATGATAGTATTCCTTATGTAAGAGGGGCATCCTCCAAGGGTGTATGCCCCGTTGAAGCGCTGCCTATAGCGGCGAATCGCGGGCTTGCAAACCCTTATGTATCCACTTGCGCCCGGCGGATGGTGGCTGCCAATACCGCCCAAGCCAACACGCCGGCAATCACATAGGCAGTGAGCACGATTTGGATGGTTTCCATAGGCAAGGTATCTGCATCTCCGGCAAGAACCGACGACGCAGCAAGCGTGACTGAAAAGAGCAGCCGCCCGGCGAGGCTTTTCAGGGATGTATATGTCGCGCGCACCGCATCCGGCAATTCAGGTTGGATGCGCGCCACGATGAATGGGCCAAGGAAGGACGAGGGCACCATGCGCAGCAACAGCACAAGAATAATTGCCGCCGCTCCCGAGAGCGCCATTGCAGCAGTGATACCGATTTGAAGCGCAAAGGCGGCCAATAGCATGCCTCCCAAGCCAAACCGCGCGCGCAATCTGGGTGCCGCAGCTGAGGCCAGCAACGAGATCAACATCATGCCGGTCACGATTGCGCCCGACACAAGTGGCGTTTCCTGCGCCAGCCCAACCGCGTCCAGAGCTTTGAGCATAAAAGGTTGGCCAAAAACAAAGGGCAGGTGGCTGTAGATATGAGAGAGCATGAAGATGACAAAGAGCCAGACCAGCACCGGCTTGGCGAGCGCTGAGCGGAGCGCGCTTAGGTCGGCCCGTGCACTTTGGTTGCGCGCCTCATGCGGGGGTTCTTTGAACTTCAGCGCGATCAGTGTTGCAGCCACAAAGCTGACGGTGGATCCAATATACACCCATGCAAAATCAATCTGAGCCAACACCCCGCCTGTTACGGCTGAAAGGGCCAGTGCGGTAAAGCCGAACCGCCACGCCCTTAATTCTTGGGCCTCTGTCTCGTCGGTGCGGCCTTCGGCAGCAAGGCTTTCATACAACAGCGCGCTGTCGGTGCCTGAAAAGAATGCCATACAGGCCCCAAGCAAAAGCTGGGCCACAGCGAATATTGCGAAGGTTGCGCCGCCAATTTGCAGCGCAGCGGCGCCCACGCCACAGCCTGCGGCAATGATCAAAGTGATCCGGCGGCCCACCTTGTCAGACAAATAGCCCGACGGCACTTCTAGCACGGTCGTGGCCAGCTCAAACAAAGCATAAAGAAGGATGGCTTCTTGGGCTGAAAGCTCTGACTGGAAATACAAAAACCAAACGGCCTGCCAAAACAGCAAGCTCTGGGCAAATTTGAACCAAGGGTAGAGGGCTATATTGCGTTTCATCTAAGCCATAGCCTGGCGCCAAGTGCCGATTTGCGCCAGACAAATCCTTGGTAGCGGCCAAGAGTCTTGCGATGAGGGGAAATAAACTTTGCGGCGGGTGGTTTGGGTTCGCTTTGGGAATTGCTTTGGGTCGCCTTGCATGATTGCGATGCTCCCATGAATATTCTGTCTGCCCTCTCGCTTGCGCGCGTTCCCGCGCTCGCTTTTTGTATCCTTGGATTTTTCTGGGGCGCGTTTGCGGCGTCGGTGCCTGATATCAAGGCGGCACTTGGCGTCAATGACGCGGTCTTTGGGCTGCTGCTTATCGGCAACCCGATTGGTTTGGTCACCGCGATGTGGTTGGCGCCCCGCGTTGATCGCGCGCTTGGTGCGCGAGGGCTTCAGATTGTAACCGGATGCTTTGCCGCTTGCTTTATCCTTCCGGGTATTGCGCAAACACCGGTCATCTTTGCGCTTTGCATGATCGCTATGGGGATCACGAGCGGCCTGACGGATGTCCTGATGAATGCACGGGTGAGCGAGTTGGAGGCTCTCCACAAACGCACCCTCATGAATGTAAGCCACGGGATGTTTTCTGTTGCCTATGCGATTTCCGCGCTAGGCACCGGATTTTTGCGGGACGCGGGCAACCCGCCCGTCGTTGCGCTGGGCTGTGTGGCTGTCATCGGGCTTTTGCTGGCCACACGGCTATGGATGGCGCCCGTTGTGGTTTCCGACGAGGAGCGAACCGGGGCGGGAAGGATGCCGTGGGTGATCGTCCTGATTTGCGGGGCGATTGTCCTGGTGGCTTTTATGACGGAAGGCACCGTTGAAACATGGGCTGCGCTACACATCGAGCGCACATTGGGGGGGGATCCGCTTGCAGGCGCCTTAGGTCCGGTGATGCTTGGTATTACAATGGCGGTGGGTCGGATCGGTGGCCAAGGACTGTCAGACCGTTTTGAGGATGGACAGGTGATCATCGTCGCAACGCTTCTTGCGGCAACCGGGGCCTTCATTGCCTCTGTGGCGCATACACCGATGTCTGCTTATATTGGATTTGCCGTTCTGGGATTGGGTGTCTCTGTCATCGGACCATTGGGGCTTGCGCTTGTGGGGCGAATGGTGCCGCCCGCCCACCGAACCGAGGCGATTTCAAAGGTGGCGGTGATGGGCTTTTGTGGGTTCTTTCTGGCACCGGCCATAATGGGCAGCCTGAGCGAGCTCTTTAGCCTGCGCGTCGCGTTTGCCTTTGTGGGCGTTCTGTCTTTGGCCGGGATCGGGCTGGTGATCGCCCTTCGACGGCAGGTCGCGCGCACGCGCTGACCCGCGCCGGCGGATATCCCGGCTAGGTGAACCGCGTCTCGAAACCCGCGGGAATAAGCAGGTTCTCTCGGTTTAGGTCTGCCACATCCCGGCGGCCGCACAGGGCCATCGTAAGATCGAGCTCCTTATAGATGACCTCCAGCGTCTCGGTCACGCCTTGCTCGCCGCGCGCGCCAAGCCCGTACACAAAGGCGCGGCCGATATAGGTGGCCGTAGCGCCAAGGGCCAGCGCTTTGAGCACGTCCTGCCCAGACCGGATACCACTATCCAGATGTACCTCGATCTTGTCTCCCACAGCCTCCATGATCTGCGGCAACATGCGGATCGAAGATAACGCGCCATCCAGCTGACGCCCGCCGTGATTGGACACAACAATTGCATCAGCCCCAACATTTACGGCCATTTTCGCATCTTCGGCATCCAGAATGCCCTTGAGGATTACGGGCCCGTCCCACATATCGCGCAGCTCTTTCACCCGGGCCCAATCAAGAGAATGATCAAAGGCTTGCGACGTCCATGAAGACAATGAGCTTGCGTCCTCGACGCCAGCGGCGTGGCCCACAATATTGCCAAAAAAGCGCCGTTTGGTTTGAAGCATTTCAAGACCCCATCCCCATTTGGTTGCCAGATTGACAACACTCTTAGGTGTGAATTTCGGCGGGGCCGACAGACCGTTTTTGATATCTTTGTGGCGCTGACCCATGATTTGCAGATCCAGAGTGATCACAAGCGCCGAGCATTTCGCTGCTTTAGCGCGCGCCATCAAGCGGCGCATGAAATCTTCGTCCCGGAGGGTGTAGACCTGAAACCAGAATGGTTTGTCCGTATGTTCGGCGACGTCCTCGATCGAGCAGATGGACATTGTGGAAAGCGTAAAAGGCACGCCAAATTTGGCAGCGGCACGCGCGGCTTTGATTTCACCATCTGCGGATTGCATGCCTGTCAGCCCCACCGGGGCGAGCGCCACTGGCATAGCCACATCCTGACCCACCATTTTTGATGCGGTGGTTCGACCTGTCATATCAACAGCAACGCGTTGGCGCAGGCGGATATCATCAAAATCGGACACGTTCTCTCGGAAGGTCTGCTCGGACCAACTGCCGCTTTCACAATAGTCAAAAAACATCTTGGGCACCCGACGCGCATAGATGCGCTTGAGATCCGCAATTTCGGTGATTTTTGGGGCGAAGGGGAGCATGGCAAGGGCCTTTCGTTGCCTCAAGTGGGTAGCAATTCGGGGGGTAACTTTCAAGCAAACCACGCGCCGGCCCACCACGTGAAGACGCTTTTCCAGCTGCGTAGGGCAAAGAGGCATGATGGTGGTTCGACGAAGAACTACATAGTTCGATATGGAACAACATTGCATGGAGACCCACTTATGAAACTGACCCGACGCAAAACGATGGCTCTCATTGGGGGTGGGTTTATTGTCGCCGCTGCGGGGGGTGGCGTTCATGTCGCCTCGCGTAAGCCTGCCACCGCAAGGGCCCCATGGGCCCAAGCTGGACGCTATGAAGACCCTCGCATGCGCGCCCTAAGCTGGGCAATCCTTGCCCCGAACCCTCATAATATGCAGCCTTGGCAGGTGGATCTGAGCACCCCGGATGAGGCGATGCTCTACGTTGATACAACGCGGCTTTTGCCGCATACGGACCCATTCAATCGCCAGATCACGATTGGGTTAGGGTGCTTTCTAGAATTGTTGTCACTGGCGGCTCTGCAAGATGGCTTAGACGCGCAGATTGACCTGTTTCCGCAAGGAATGGATTCCAAGCAGCTTGACGCGCGCCCCGTTGCACGGGTGCGATTTGTTGAAACAGAGCGGGCACCCGATCCGCTTTTTGCGCACGTGCGCGCACGGCGAACACTAAAAGAGCCCTTTAATACGGACCGCCCCGTTGACGCAGCACCACTTACCGCAATGAAGGCCGCGATTGCTCACAGATCAGGTTTTGGTTTTTCGCTTTCGCCGGATCACATCGCATGGCTGCGCGAATTTACACATGAGGCGCTTGCGCTCGAGATTGAAACGCCGCGCACCTATCTTGAAAGCGTGGATGTGATGCGGGTTGGTGCGGCGGATGTTGATGCCAATCCTGATGGGATCGATTTTACAGGTCCGATTTTTGAACTTTTGAGCGCCACAGGCACAATGACGCGCGAAGCTTTGCTCGACAGATCGTCGCGGGTCTATCAGGAAGGTCTGGCTGCCGTGTTTGCCAACACAGACACTGCAATGGGTCACTTTTGGATGACCACACCGGGCAATGGACGCTCTGAGCAAATCGCGCTGGGCCGTGATTGGTTGCGCGTGCATCTTGCTGCAACGCAGGCCGGGTTGGGGCTTCAGCCTTTGTCACAATGTTTGCAGGAATACCCAGAAATGGCCGCGCATTACCAAGAGATTCACGCACAGCTGGCCCTGGGCGGCGAAACTGTGCAAATGTTGGCGCGCGTGGGCTATGGGATCACTGTGCCGCCCAGCCCGCGCTGGCCTATTGATGCGAAAGTACGGAATGCCTGAACCGCGCCCTGACGAGATCCAGCCATTTTTTGAGTTTTTCAACGAGATTGGAATCTTAGAGCAGCTGAGCCGCGCCCAATTCGAGGCTCGGCTGCCGGATGGGGTACTTGTCAGCCATTTTGCGGTGCTTAACCATCTGATCAGGGTTGCGGATGGCCGCACACCTGTGCAAATCGCCCGCGCGTTCCAAACGCCTAAAAATACGCTCACTCACACGCTGTCCCAGCTTGAGGTGCGCGGATGGATCAACATGCGGCCCAATCCGGATGACAAGCGGTCAAAGCAGGTGTGGCTCACGCAACAAGGCCGGGAGTTTCGGGACGCAGCGATCGCTGATGTTGCCGCGGATTTTCACATGTTGGTGCCTGAGATTTCGAGCGAAGAGGTTGCAGCCGCGCTTCCGTTCCTGCGGAAGCTGCGTCAAGTGCTCGATGCGCGGCGCGATTAGGGAGCGACCGGCACTATACCCTTTCCGCCGCCGGCGCTGAGGCGTAAGGGAAAGGGATGCGCACACTCCCGCTCGACCAGGCACGCAGCCTGCCGTTTTTCAAACGTCCAGAAGCATTGTTGTTCCTGATGGCAATTGCGATGCCGCTGTCGTTTTCGGTTTGGTCTGCGTTGCTCAACAACTTTGTGGTCGAAGTGGCAAGCTTTGATGGCGCGGATATCGGCTGGCTACACACGGTCCGCGAAGTGCCCGGGCTGCTGGCCGTAGGCGTGCTCGCAATTTTGTTGTTCCTGCGTGAGCAGGTTCTGGGTTTGATTTCCCTTTTGCTGTTGGGTGTAGCAACGGCGGTCACCGCCTATTTCCCATCAATGGGCGGCATCTTAGTCGTGACAATGCTATCGTCGATTGGATTTCACTACTACGAGACGGTCGCGCAATCGCTTCAACTACAATGGCTTAGCAAGGCGCGTGCGCCGCAGATGCTGGGATGGCTGTTGACTGTTGGTTCTGGGGCAACCTTGATTGCTTATGGTGCAATTGTCCTGACCTGGAAGGCGCTTGGACTGTCTTTTGCGAGTGTGTATCTGGCCGCGGGGGCGCTGACGATTGCGATCGCGATCTATTGCATGTGGGTTTTCCCTCAATTTGAAGCACCGCACCCGCAATCGCGCAAAATGGTGCTGAAACTGCGGTATTGGCTTTATTACTTGCTGCAGTTCATGGCGGGTGCGCGGCGGCAGATCTTTATCGTTTTTGCAGGCTTTATGATGGTCGAGCGGTTTGGATTTGAGGTGGATGAGGTTACGGCGCTTTTTATGGTGACGCTGGTCGCTACAATGGTGCTTGGCCCGCTGTTTGGCCGCGCTGTGGCGCAGTTCGGAGAACGCAATGTGCTCATTTTTGAGTATTCGGGGCTTGCGTTGGTGTTTTTGGCCTATGGTGGGATCTATTGGTTTGGCTGGGGCGTGGTGCTGGCTGCTGTGCTTTATGTCGTGGACCATATCTTTTTTGCGCTGGCCTTCGCCAAGAAGACCTACTTTCAAAAGATCGCAGATCCCGAGGATATGGCGCCGACGGCGGCCGTTGCCTTTACGATCAATCACATTGCCGCTGTTTTTCTTCCGGCGGGGCTTGGGTATCTTTGGCTCATTTCGCCGGGAGCGGTGTTTGGACTTGCGGCCGGGATGGCGCTAGCATCTGTACTATTGGCGCTTCTTATCCCGCGTCACCCCGAAAAAGGCTTTGAGACAATCTTCTCAAAGCGACTGCTTCCGGCGGAGTAAGGCTTTTGTAAAAGCCTTCAGCGCGAGGCGCAGAAAGTTCTTTGCAAGAATTTTGCCTCCGGCGGGGATTTTTGAGCCACAAAGATGGGAATGTCCCAGTTTTGTGATCAGCCATTGGGCCTGTGGCAATGAAGGCCTATATCTTGGCGAGATCTGGATTGGAGGATGTGATGTTTGGATTTCTCAAACCCGCTGTGTTGTTGCCCAAGACCGACGTGCTTCCTGGGCGGGCATCTGCGCTGCCAACGGCGCATAAGCATTTTATAAATGGCCGTCCGCTGCAGGGCCCGCTTCCTGAGGGGATGGAAGAGGTCTTATTTGGCATGGGGTGCTTTTGGGGCGTTGAGCGCATGTTCTGGGCGTTGGACGGGGTTTGGGTCACGATGGTGGGCTATTCGCAGGGCAATACCCCGAATGCCACCTATGAAGAGGTGTGTTCGGGGCAGACCAACCACAATGAAGTTGTAAGGGTTGTGTTTGATCCGGCGATTGTCTCATTTGATGCGCTCTTGCAGGTGTTTTGGGAAGGGCATGATCCGACACAGGGCATGCGGCAGGGCAATGATCGCGGGACGCAATATCGCAGCGGCATTTACACTTATTCGGACGCACAAGCCGAAGCGGCCCGTGCATCGCGTGACGCGTTTCAGCCCCGGCTTCAGGCAGCGGGTTATGGCGTGATCACATCCGAAATCGAGCCTGCTGGTCCGTTTTACTATGCCGAAGACTATCACCAGCAATATTTGGCTAAGAACCCCAATGGCTATTGCGGGATTGGCGGGACAGGTGTGACTTGCCCAATTGGCGTGGGTGCGTAACGGCTTGCTGCTTTGGGGCTGACGCAGTAGCAGGCGGGCAACCCAAAAGGAGCCCTCCCATGCCCACCTATAGCGCCCTGACGACCCTTGATGGCAAAACACCGGCTGAAACGCTGGGTGAAGCGATGGAGCGTATGGATCCAGCGCCCACAGGTGTTGGTGTTTTTGAGATCGAGGATGACAGCGGGCTTTGGGAGGTTGGTGCCTATTTTCTGGACGCCCCGGACGACACATCGCTGGCTGTTTTGGCAGCTGCTTTTGGCGCTAAGGCGTTTGTTGTTTCTCAAGTTCCGGATCTTGATTGGGTGGCCGAAGTGCGGCGCGAATTGCATCCCGTTCGTGCGGGGCGGTTTTTTGTCTATGGCTCCCATGATGCTGATAAAGTGCCCGGTGATGTTGAGCCTCTTTTGATTGAGGCGGCTATGGCCTTTGGCACAGGGCATCATGGGACAACCAAGGGCTGCCTTGAGGCATTTGAACGTTTGCTGCAATCGGGCGAAGCGCCAGGCAAAGTTGCTGATATTGGCTGCGGTACGGCTGTTCTTGCGATGGCTGCAGCGCGGGTTTTGCCGGGCACCATGCTTGCCGCAGATATAGATGAGGTTGCTGTAGAAGTGGCTGAAGCGAACGTAGTGGCAAACGGGCTTGTTGACCGTGTGGAGTGCATTGAGGCGGCGGGCTTTGGCCATGCAGACCTTGAAGCGGCAGCACCTTTTGACCTTGTTTTTGCGAACATCCTCAAAGGGCCTTTGATCGATCTTGCTCCCCAGATGGCGCAGCATATGGCGCGGGGCGGGGTCGCGATTCTGTCTGGGCTTTTGACACATCAAGCTGATGAGGTTGCTGGCGTTTATCAACGCCACGGATTTAATCTTGAGAATAAGGCAGAGATTGTTGATTGGGCGACGTTAACATTGCGATTCAACCCCTAATAATTTCAAGTTTTGGCGCAAATTTTGTCGGACGTTCCAAATTGTGCCACATTTGTATCGCATTTTCTGCACCGTGGTCGGGGGCGATCACGGAGGCTGCCATGCCACTTGAGACGACGCCGTTTGAGCGCCGAGTGCGAAAGATCGAACAGCGACATTTAGAACTGCGCAAGGGCGCTGTGACTGTCACACGTCCGGACGGACTTATGGTGCTACGACCCCGCCAGAGGCGAGGGCGCAGGCTTGTGCCTGCCGTGATAGCGGTTTGCGCATTGTTCATCGGTCTTAAGAGCTTTGTCTATATCACCGAAGGCGCGATCACCTATGAAGCGCGTATTGAGCGGCTCACCCTAGGCACCGTGCCAGTATCCTATGCCGCCAAAGTGATGCAGATGGACCCTGCCACCCGTTTTATGATCGACCAATTTAATGCAATTATGGCCCAACGGCTTTAGATGGGCGCGTGCCGTTGAAAAGGCTCCTACGAAAAAAGCCGGAATGCGTTTGGCATTCCGGCTCCGATTCTTGTCAGACGCTTGGGAAAGAAGCGACGCGGAAGAAACGGCGTGCTCAAATCCCAGCTCAGTCGCAGGTTCAGAACTTTGCGTGGTTTGCGAAGATTTCTTCGATGTCCCCTGCATGCAAGCCAATATCGCTTAGCTCACGAGCTGAGAGTTTTTTCAGGGCTTTGCGCGTGACGCGCGCATCGTTCCATGCGGCAAAGGCTGCAAATGCGGATGTAATACTTTTGGAGAGTCCACCAGCAGAGACGGTGGCGTGAGGGCGGGTCGTGTCAAAAGCGGCCATGAGGGTCGTCCTTCTGTTGATGTTTAGCCTGCACAACAATTGCGCCAGCAATCGGCAGCTAAGCCCAAATAACGGGCGCAACAAGAATGATTTTTTGCATATGAGATATGCTTTAACTGCATGGCTAAAAAATCGGTTAACACTCTGCAAAGTATCGGTAAATTATGGGAACCCGATGTCGTTTTTGACCATTTGAATGGCGTGATTTGGAGGCGATGTGCGCGCAATGCCAAGACGCGACATTTGCGTAAGTCAAAAGCGACACTTGGCGGATGTTCGCCTTTCGTGCTATGAGTGGCAAAAGAACAATATGAGGCGCGCGCTAATGCGGGTATTGGGCATTGATCCGGGGCTTCAGTCCTGCGGATGGGGGGTGATCGCTGTGAACGGATCGCGACTCAGTCATGTTGCCAACGGTCAAGTGAGCGGTGGCACAGGTGATTTGGCCATCCGACTGTTGCGCATATTCGAGCAGCTTGGCGTGGTGATAGCGGCCCATTCGCCGGATTGCGCCGCTGTGGAACAGACGTTCGTCAACAAAGACGGAGCAGGCACCCTTAAGCTTGGTCAAGCCCGAGGTGCGGCCATGATCGCTGCCGCAAAGGCAGGTCTGCCTGTTGGAGAATACGCCCCAAACTCGGTAAAAAAGGCTGTTGTGGGTGTCGGCCACGCAGACAAGCGTCAGGTCGGCCATATGGTGGCGCTTCAGTTGCCCGGTGTGCACCTTGCTGGACCAGACGCAACCGATGCCTTGGCCATTGCGATCTGCCATGCGCATCACGCGCAAACTTCTGACCGGCTTAGTGCCGCTGTGCTGAGGGCCACCGCATGATCGGCAAGATTAGCGGTCGTTTAGAATACCGTGCCTTAGATCATGCTCTGATTGATGTGCGTGGTGTCGGTTATCTTGTATATTGCAGCGAAAGAACGATGGCGGCGCTTCCCAGCCCGGGCGAAGCTGTTGCGCTTTATACGGATCTGTTGGTGCGCGAAGATAACCTCCAGCTTTTCGGGTTTCTAAGTCTAACTGAGAAAGAGTGGCATCGGTTGCTGACATCTGTGCAAGGCATTGGATCTAAGGCGTCGATGGCAATCCTTGGTGCGCTTGGCGCAGAGGCTGTCGGGCGCGCCATCGCATTGGGTGATTGGAGTGCTGTTGCGGTGGCAAAAGGGGTTGGGCCAAAGACCGCGCAACGCGTTGTGAATGAGCTCAAGGATAAAGCGCCAAGCGTCATGGCGCTTGCAGGTGCGATTGGTGCTGAGGGTACATTGGCATCCGATAGCAGCGCGGATGCCGTGATTGATGATGGGGTTGACGTGGTCAACCCAACGCCCATCGCCGCGCAAGCCGATGCGGGGGCGCAAGCGGCGGCTCTGTCCGCCCTGTCAAACCTTGGCTACGCCCCGGGTGAAGCCGCAAGTGCAGTGGCACAGGCCGCGGGAGAGGCTCCTGGAGCTTCAGAAAACGATCTCATCCGCGCTGCGCTCAAACTGCTCGCGCCAAAAGGGTAGACAATGGAGTCCGACCCAACAATGCGCCCGGAGCCGCTTGCCGATGATGCGGACCGTGCCCTTCGCCCACAAATGCTTGATGATTTCACCGGGCAGGCGGATGCGCGTGCAAACCTCAAGGTGTTCATCGAAAGCGCAAAACGCCGCGAGCAGGCGATGGACCACGCGCTTTTCCACGGCCCGCCCGGCTTGGGCAAAACAACACTGGCGCAAATCATTGCCCGCGAACTGGGCGTAAATTTCCGCATGACCTCTGGCCCCGTTTTGGCCAAAGCTGGCGATCTTGCCGCGATCCTCACGAATCTTGAGGCGCGCGATGTCCTCTTTATTGATGAGATTCACCGCCTAAATCCCGTAGTCGAAGAAGTGCTCTATCCGGCTCTTGAGGATTTCGAGCTTGATCTTGTGATTGGCGAAGGCCCGGCTGCGCGCACCGTCCGCATTGAATTGCAGCCCTTTACACTTGTCGGCGCGACAACGCGGCTTGGCTTGTTGACCACCCCTTTGCGGGATCGCTTCGGCATTCCAATCCGCCTGCAGTTCTATACCACAGAAGAACTCCACCAGATCGTCACACGAGGCGCGCGGCTTCTTGGCATTGCGGCCGAACCAGAGGGCGCGCTTGAAATCGCGCGCCGCGCGCGGGGCACACCGCGGATCGCGGGCCGCCTCCTGCGCCGGGTGGTGGATTTTGCGGTGGTCGAAGGCAATGGTCAGATCACCAAAGCAATCGCAGATAGCGCCCTAACACGCCTTGGCGTTGATCATCTTGGCCTCGACGGCGCAGATCGCCGGTATCTGCAGCTCATCGCAGAAAACTATGCCGGTGGCCCTGTTGGCGTAGAAACGCTTTCTGCAGCGCTTAGCGAAAGCCGCGATGCGCTTGAGGAGGTCATCGAACCCTATCTCCTGCAACAGGGCCTGATCCAACGCACCCCAAGGGGCCGAATGCTCGCCAACAAAGCATGGTCACATCTTGGCTTGGCTCCGCCAAGCACCAACGCTGATCTTTTCTCCTAGAGGCCCGCCTTTAAACCTGCCCCTTCATCTTTGCTAAAATACCTCGCAGAGCACGAGAGGCCGCGCCTCTCGTTCGCGGCGCAGCCGCGACCCACCCGAAGGTTCAAGCCAGCATGGCGCAGAAGGGAGGTGGGTAGGCCCTCCCTTGAAGCCCGTGGCCCGGCGGGGTAGATCGCCCACCATGGACGCCACAGAAACCGAAGCCTTCTTTACCCGCGCCGACGGATCTTATGTGTTTGCCCGTTGGGGCCGACCTATAGCGCCAGTTGTGTTCGGCGTCGAAAGCCAAACGCTAGACGTGATCAAGGCGGCACTGGCCGCGGTCACAACCCTTGCCAATCATCCAATTGCTGAGACCGATCCGGAACTCGGATCGAATCTCATGGTCTTCTTTTTCCATGACTGGTCTGAATTGGCGCAGGTGCCAAAGCTTGATGCGCTTATCCCCGAATTGCCCACGCTTTTGACACGGCTTGAGGCGGCCGATGCCAACCAATACAGGATTTTCCGTTTTGACAAGACTGGCGCCATCAAAGCGGCCTTCGTTTTTGTACGGATGGATGAACATATGTCGGCCGCGTCTGCCGATACGGTTGCGTTAACTCAGGCTGTCCACACAGTTCTGTTGTGGTCCGATCGGGCGTTCATGGACCGCTCACCCTTGGCGATCATGGAGGGGACGACGATCCTGCGCCCAGAAATCGCAGATCTCATCCGCGCGGCATATGATCCCGTACTGCCCGCCGCAAGCCAAGATACCTCTCACGCCTTGCGCCTTGCGGCTCGGCTGGGACGCGCGGTTCAATGATACCGTCGGGTTTCGCGCAAGAATGGGAAGCTGCTTGGAATTCCCATGATCTTTCTTGGATTCTCGATCACTACGCACCCGAAATCCGTTTTCACTCAGCCAAGGCCGTTAGCGTTGCTGGGCAAGGCACATTGATCGGTCACGAGGCGTTGGAGTCCTATTGGTCCAAAGCTCTGATCGCGCAGCCAAACCTGCACTTCGAGGTGCAAGAGGTGTTTGTGGGGCATGATATGCTGGCGATCACGTACACAAACCACACGGGCCGCCGCGCAGTTGAAACCTTGCGCTTCAACGCCACGGGCCTTGTCGTTGAGGCGTCTGCATGCCACGGCCCGCAACCCCAAGGAACCACGTGATGCACCGTTTTCCCGTCACTGTTTTTTATGAAGATACCGATATGGGAGGCATCGTGTACCACGCCAATTACCTCAAGTTCATCGAGCGCGCGCGCTCTACTTGGGTTGCGGATATGGGCGTCGACCAAAACACAATGAAAGCAAACGGGCTGGTTTTTGTCGTGCGCCGGATTGAGGCAGATTATCTAGCGCCGGCGGTTCTGGGCGACCAGCTTGAGGTGCGCACAACGGTTGAAGCGACGACGCCCGCGCGCTGGGTGCTGCGCCAAGAGGTTTGGCGCGACCACACACAGCTTTTTGACGCTCAAGTGACCATCGTGACCATTAATGATGCAGGCAGCCCGGTGCGACTTCCGGCAGAACTCCGCTTAGGCATCAACTAAAGGGTATGATGACGCGGTTTCCGTGGCTTTCCCCTGAATTTTGCGGTATCTTCATCTCTAAGAGGGCACAACGCCCCGAAGATTGAGGCAGCAAATGGAAGCAGTAGACTTCTCCATGTGGGGGCTTTTCGCCCGCGCAACCATTACCGTTAAGATTACGATGATCCTTCTCATCCTTGCTTCAGGCTGGGCGTGGACGATTATTATTAACAAAACGATCCAGTATCGGCGCGCGCGCAGTCTTGCCGCAAAGTTTGATCAGGCCTTTTGGTCCGGTGAGCCTCTGGATGAGTTGTTCGATAAGATGAACATGGATCCCAAAGGCCCGTCAGAGGCGATCTTTGCCGCTGGAATGATGGAGTGGCGACGCTCACACAAACAAGACGGCGGATTGATCCCAGGCGCGCAGGCCCGCATTGACCGATCGATGGACGTGGCGATCGCCAAGGAGTCTGAGACGCTACAAAAGGGGCTGCAAGTGCTGGCCACTGTTGGCTCAACAGCACCGTTTGTGGGCCTATTCGGAACAGTTTGGGGCATCATGAACGCCTTTATCGAGATCGCAGAGCAACAAAATACATCACTGGCCGTTGTCGCGCCGGGGATCGCTGAGGCGCTTTTGGCAACGGGGCTGGGCCTGTTGGCGGCAATCCCGGCTGTCATTTTCTACAACAAACTGAGCTCTGACAGCGACCGCATCACAGCAAACTATGAAGCGTTTGCAGATGAATTCGCTACAATCCTCAGCCGCCAGTTGGACAGCTGAGAGATGGGTGCTCAAGTCTCCTCGAGCGGTGGTGGCACAAATCGACGTGGCCGTGGACGCCGCAGCCGCGCGCGCCCAATGGCCGAAATCAACGTCACGCCATTTGTAGATGTGATGATGGTGCTATTGATCATCTTTATGGTCGCCGCTCCGCTAATGACCGTCGGTGTGCCGGTGGAACTGCCGAAAACCGCCGCGGGCGCGCTGTCTTCTGAAGTTGAAGAACCGCTCACTGTGACGCTCACTGCGGAAGGCACGATCATGATCCAGACCACAGAAGTGCCCCGAGAAGAATTGCTAACGCGGTTGCGTGGCATCGCTCAGGAGCGCGCAGACAACAAAGTTTTTCTGCGCGCGGATGGCGCTATTCCCTATGAACGTGTCGTGCAGATAATGGGTGCCCTGAACAATGGTGGCTTTGCTGATATCGGGCTGGTCACTGATTTGGGTGGTCCCACGCTTGACGGCGAAAGCGACGGGTAAGGCGCGGGCGCGATGTCCATTGGCGGATATCTCTCAGGGGCCGGTCACGTTGGATTGATTGGGTTTTTGTTGTTTGGGCCGGGCCTGAGCAGCGATCCATTGCCGATTGAAGATATTCAACAAGTGTCCGTGATTTCAGAAGCCGAGTTTGCCGCACTGGTTGCGCCACCTGCACCTGATGTCACGCCTGAGATCCCAACGGCGCTCCCTGTGCCGGACCCTGCGCCTGCCCCAGAACCGGTTGCACCTGTTGAAGAAGCACCCGTTGTGACGCCTGCGCCGCCGCCGCCGCCAGCACAAGAACCGGAACCCGATCCGGCCCCGGACGTGACAGAGATCACGCCATTGCCGGAAACGGATGTGACAGATACGCCGCCTGTGGTGCCTCAAACCCCAGAAGTCATTCTGCCAGACCCCGTCGATCTCAGCACAATCCGACCGCGTCCGCGCCCCGCACCTCGCGTTGCCCCTGAGGCTGTCGCCCCGCCAGAACCGGATGCGGTGGTCGCCGAAATCGTTCAAGAGGCCGCGGTGCCAAATGATACGTCCGAGGCGGTTGCCGAAGAACAAGACGCCACGTCCCCCGAAGAGGCCGCAACGCAAAGTGTCACGGAAGCAGAAGCGCTTGAGCCGCCTTCCGGGGCTGTAACATCAAGTTTGCGCCCACAAGCACGGCCGAACCGGCCTGCTGCCGCCGAACCAGAAGAGCCTCGGACTGCGGACGCGCAAACACCTGCAACGGATGATGCCGTGGCCGCCGCGGTTCAGGATGCGCTGAATGCAGCTATATCCGAAGAACCTCAACGGCCCACCGGCCCGCCACTGACAGGCGGTGAACGGGACGCGCTGCGCGTGGCCGTGTCTCGCTGTTGGAATGTGGGGTCTCTTTCGACGGATGCTTTGAATACATCCGTTGTTGTGGGTGTGGATTTGCAGGAAAACGGAATGCCGGTGTCCAGCTCGATCCGGCTTGTTTCGTCATCCGGTGGATCGTCAGCTGCTGCGCAACAGGCATTTGAGGCGGCGCGCCGCGCAATCATACGATGTGGCGTTTCTGGCTTTGACTTGCCGCCCGAAAAATATGACCAGTGGAAGGAAATCCAAATGACCTTCAACCCTGAACAGATGAGGAGCCGGTGATGCGCCTACTCAAGATCGCGTTTCTTGCAATGCTTGCAGCAGTTCCTGCAACGCTTAGCATCGCGCAAAGCGGCCCGCTTCAGATTGAAATTACCGAAGGTGTGGTTGAACCGCTGACATTTGCGATCCCGCAATTCCAAGCTGAAAACGCAGGGTCGGATGAGTTGGCCCGTGATATCAGCCGTGTGATTGCCTCTGACCTAAGCGGTACGGGGCTGTTCCGGGAGATCCCTGCAGGATCCTTTATCGCCAACCGCACCACATTTGCAGAACCGGTGCGGTTCCCGGATTGGCGCGCGATCAATGCGCAAGCGATGATCACCGGGGCCGTCGGAGTGGACGCTCAAGGGCGCATCACGGTCAAGTTTCGCATCTATGATATCTTTTCCGGTGCCGAGCTTGGGCAAGGTCAACAGCTGTTGGGCACGCGTGCGGGATGGCGCAGGATGGCGCATAAAGTAGCCGATCAGGTTTACGCTCGCATCACGGGCGAGGCGCCTTATTTTGACAGTCGCGTCGTATTTGTGAGTGAGAGCGGCCCCAAAGGCAACCGCCGCCAGCGTTTGGCGATCATGGATTACGATGGTGCAAACATCCAATTTCTGACTGATAGCTCGTCAATCGTGCTTGCACCGCGCTTTTCGCCAACGGGTGATCGTGTGCTTTACACGTCTTACGAAACTGGCTTTCCGCAGGTCTTTTTACTGGATGTGGCCAGCGTTGGACGCCGTGCTTTGCGGACTGGTGATGGATTGATGTCATTTGCCCCGCGCTTTGCGCCCAATGGTTCCACGGCTGTTTATAGTCTTGAACAGGGTGGCAATTCTGACCTTTTCCGGATTGATCTCAATTCTGGCGCCCGCCAGCAATTAACCGCGGCCCCGTCGATTGAGACGGCACCGTCCTTTTCGCCAGATGGGCGCCAAATCGTTTTCGAAAGTGATCGTTCGGGGACGCAACAAATCTATGTAATGCCCGCAGACGGCGGCGAAGCGCGGCGTATCTCTTTTGGGGAAGGGCGCTATTCCACACCTGTTTGGTCACCCCGGGGCGATCTGATCGCATTCACCAAACAAACCAAAGGCCGGTTTGCGATTGGTGTCATGCGTGTTGATGGCTCGGAAGAACGGCTTTTGAGCGCCTCACCCTTGGACGAGGGCCCAACTTGGAGCCCAAATGGCCGTGTGATTATGTTTACGCGGGAAACGCTGGGTGAGAATGGCGCACCTTCAATTTATTCCGTGGATATTACCGGACGAAATCTCAAAAGAGTGGAACTGCCTTCGGCAGCCTCGGACCCGTCTTGGGGGCCACTTCAGCCGTAATAGCGTAAATCCGCAAACTATGATAAACACCGTTAAAAATGTGAGCAGTACAATGACCCTTTTTCTTCGCCTATTGGCGCTTTCGACCGTTCTTTTTATTGCGGCTTGTTCCAGTCCGGACAGGTTCGGTGATGGGAACAGCGTTGATTTGAGCGCAAACCAGCCGGGCTTTGCCATTGAGCCGGGCAGCGCGTCTGACCCCACATCACCTGCCTTCTTTCAGCAGAATATTGGGGACCGTGTATTCTTTTCGGTCGATCAGTCCACATTAGACGCCGAAGCGCAAAGCGTGCTGAGCGGGCAAGCGCAGTGGTTGCTCACAAACAGCGACTATCAAGCCATTCTTGAAGGCCATGCCGATGAGCAAGGTACAACCGAATACAACATCGCTCTGAGCGCCCGCCGCGCAAACGCTGTCCGCGAATTCTTGGTCGCACAGGGTGTTCCAGGCAGCCGCCTGCGGACGCTGCCGTTGGGCAAAGAACGTCCGGCGGAGCTTTGCGCGTCCGAGGCGTGCTATTCTAAAAACCGCCGCGCGGTGACGATCATCTCAACTGGGGCGCTCAGCTGATGCGGCTGGCGCTTGTTTTTGTCACAGCACTTGCGCTGACTGGGCCCGTTGCCGCACAGCAAAGCCAAACGCTTGCTGATATTCGGCAAGAGCTTTCTGTACTTTTTGTTGATCTGCAACGGCTCAAGCAAGAATTGAACACAACAGGCGCCGCACAAGGTACCGTGGGCGGTACGGTGCTTGACCGTGCCAACGCGATTGAGGGTCAGGTGCAGCGCTTGACTGCGAAAACCGAAGAGCTGGAGTTTCGCATCAACCGGATTGTGCAGGACGGCACCAACCGCGTGGGCGATCTTGAGTTCCGCCTATGCGAGCTTGAAGAGGGCTGTGACATTGGCGCCTTGGGTCAAACGTCCACATTGGGCGGGGTTGATGCTGCCCCCGTCGCAAGCGCGGCCCCCGCGCCAGATACATCGGGCCTCACGGTCAATGAGAATGCGGACTATCAGGCAGCTCATACAGCCTTAGATAGTGGGGACTATGCTGCCGCCACAGACCGCTTTGCCGCGTTCTTAGAAACTTATCCCGGCGGGCCACTGAGCATTGACGCGCAATTCTACCAAGGCGTGGCCCATGAAGGGTTGGGTGAGATGCGCGCCGCAGCGCGAGCTTATCTGGCGGCCTTCACCGCCGCTCCCGAAGGTGCGCGGGCGCCGGAAGCCTTGTTATTCCTTGGGACTGCGCTTGGCGTTTTGAACCAACAGGCCGAAGCCTGTTTGACCTTGGGTGAAGTGATTGTGCGTTTCCCCGGCGGCGAACCTGCAGCGCTGGCCGCAAGCGCCCAGTTGCGGTTGGGATGCTAAGCAACAGTCTGACCCAACGCTTTGCGGATGAGATGGGCCGATTGATCGGCCCTAACTTCCCGAAATCGCTGGTCCTCGCTGTTTCCGGCGGGGGGGATAGCATGGCAATGCTGCATCTCGCGGTCCCTTGGGCGCGGGTGATGGGGATCAAGCTCTACGCGTGCACTATTAATCACAACCTACGGCCCGAAGCATGCGATGAAATCGCACTGGTTGCCGAAGCTTGTAAAGGTTTGGGCGTGTTCCATCAGGTGCTGGATTGGCAATGGAACGGGCAAGGCAATGTGCAAGACGCCGCCCGCCGCGCGCGGCTTGAGTTGATCAACCAATGGCGCGGAGCGGTCAACACGGTGCTTATGGCCCATACACAAGATGATCAGGCCGAAACCGTTTTGATGCGCCTTGCACGTGGATCCGGCGTTGAAGGGCTGGCGGCAATGGCTCCACGTCGAGAGGTGCCAACAGCCACTTCGCGCAGACCACTCCATCAGCAGGCAGATGGACCACCTTGGCCTCACACGATGGATGGGCGCATGTATGTGGTGCGGCCGTTGCTTGGCGAAAGCCGCGAGGCGCTGCGTCATTACCTCAAAACGCTCCACATCGGTTTTGCCGAGGATCCAAGCAATGAAGATTCGCGATTTGAGCGGGTCAAGATCCGGCAAGCATGGGACAATCTGGAGGCGCTGGGCCTAACGCGTGAACGCCTGTCTGCTACCGCGTCACGGATGGCGGCCAGCAAAGAAGTGCTAAGCAAGCGGGCAGTCGCGGCCCACATGGAGGCAGCGCAGCGCGGACATCGCACGTTATTTGATGTTGTATATGACCGCGATGACTTTGCCCGGATCGAACGTGATACACAGCTGAGGCTGCTCGCCGCCGCGCTGCAATTTGTTTCGCTTGCGCCATATCGCCCCCGTCTGGCAACGCTGGAAAGCGCGCTTGATCGTGCATTGGCCGGTGGCGCAACAACGCTTCATGGCGGATATATTTATCCCCAAAGGGCCGCGCTCTATGTTTGTGCAGAATATCAAAACGTGAAGGACCTACGCCCTGAAAACGGGATATGGCGTGGGCTTTATGCCTGTGGAGACAAGGATGTTCGCCCACTCGGCGAAGCTGGTGCGGCGCAAATCCGTGATCTGACTGACCTACCTGCACGGGTGCTTTGGCCAGTTCCAGCGGTTTGGGACGGCGAAAAAGTGCTTGGGACTCCGCGGCTGGGCAAAAATCCGCACTGGAATCCCACAAATTTGCCAGATCGCTTCATGGGAATCCTGACTTCGCATTGAAGCTTGGCCAATAATCTCTATTTTAACTTCAAAGGCCCGCGCGCGGGGAACGCACGGTGCCGTCTTATTGCTCCCCAAAAGGAGATTTGCCTTGGGCAATGTTCGTAACTTTGCATTCTGGATTGTGTTGTTCTTGTTGCTTCTGGCACTTTTCAGGCTCTTTTCGTCTGAGCCAAGCGGCCAGTCATCCAGTACGATAAGCTATTCTGAGTTTGTTCAGTCTGTCGACTCGGGTTCTGTTGCCTCAGTTGAGTTGGACGGCGAGAATGTCCGATTTGAGGGCACTGATGGACGTAGCTACACCACCATCCGCCCAGACGACGCCAGTGTGAGCGAGCTTTTGATCGAAGCTGGTGTGCCGCTTCAGGTGCGACCACAAGAAGACGGCATTCTGCAAACGCTATTCCTGACACTCTTGCCGTTCCTTTTGCTGATCGGCGTTTGGGTTTATTTCATGAACCGCATGCAGGGCGGCGGCAAAGGTGGTGCGATGGGCTTTGGTAAATCCAAGGCAAAGCTGCTGACCGAAAAGCATGGCCGTGTGACGTTTGACGATGTGGCCGGTATTGATGAAGCCAAAGACGAGCTGGAAGAGATCGTTGAATTTCTGCGCAACCCGCAAAAATTCTCGCGGCTTGGCGGCAAAATCCCCAAAGGAGCATTGCTGGTCGGTCCTCCGGGCACAGGTAAAACGCTTTTGGCCCGCGCCGTCGCCGGTGAGGCGGGCGTGCCATTCTTCACCATATCTGGCTCGGACTTTGTTGAGATGTTTGTTGGTGTCGGTGCCTCCCGCGTCCGCGACATGTTTGAGCAAGCGAAAAAGAACGCGCCGTGCATTGTGTTCATCGATGAGATTGATGCCGTCGGCCGATCCCGCGGAGTGGGCTATGGCGGTGGCAATGATGAGCGCGAGCAGACGCTGAACCAGCTGCTTGTGGAAATGGACGGCTTTGAAGCCAATGAAGGCATCATTATCGTTGCGGCCACCAACCGTCCCGATGTTCTGGACCCTGCGCTTTTGCGTCCCGGCCGCTTTGACCGCCAGGTGCAAGTGCCGAACCCGGATATCAAAGGCCGTGAAAAAATCCTTGGCGTTCATGCGCGCAAGGTGCCGCTTGGCCCTGATGTGGATCTTCGCATTATTGCACGCGGCACACCGGGCTTTTCGGGTGCTGATCTGGCGAACCTTGTGAATGAATCCGCGCTGATGGCTGCCCGCGTGGGCCGCCGTTTTGTGACGCTGGAGGATTTCGAGAACGCCAAAGATAAGGTGATGATGGGCGCAGAGCGGCGCTCGATGGTGATGACTGAAGACGAAAAGGCGCTGACTGCATACCACGAAGCAGGGCACGCCGTCGTTGGGCTTCATGTGCCGCAGCACGATCCCATTCACAAAGCGACGATCATCCCGCGCGGTCGCGCACTGGGCTTGGTCTTGTCGTTGCCAGAACGGGATCAACTTTCGGTCAGCCGCACCAAATACACCTCTAAAATTGCGATGGCGATGGGCGGAAAAGTGGCAGAAGAGCTGAAATTTGGGGCCGAGAACGTGACCTCAGGCGCAACGAGCGATATTCAGCAAGTGTCAAAAATAGCGCGTGCAATGGTTACGCAATTCGGTTTTGCCGAAGAGCTGGGCCATGTGGACTATGCCAATGAACAGCAGTCCTATCTGGGCAGCTATGGCGGTGGCACCAGCCATTCCCAAGCGACGCAGCAAATCATTGACCAAAAGGTCAAAGAGCTGATTGATACCGGCTATGAAACAGCTAAGCGCATTCTGACAGAGAACCGGGACGAGTGGGAAAACCTCGCGCAAGGTTTGTTGGAGTATGAAACGCTCACCGGCCCAGAGATCCGTAAGGTCATGAATGGTGAGGCTCTCAACCGTGGCGATGACGATGATGAAGATGTCTCAGGCACGCCCTCGATCACATCAATCCCCAAGGCGAAGTCCCGCAAAACGGACAATAGCGGGGATACAGGCGGTGACATGGAGCCTGAACCATCTGCGTGAACCTTCGTGCCGCATAGGGCAAAAAAAAGAAACCCCGCTTCGGCGGGGTTTTTTCTTGCGCAGAGTACGGGCTTCGGGTCCTTTCGCAACATGAAGATCATGTGCCTAAATGGATGGGGCGGCACGTTGCATGGGCCGTTGCTGAGCTATCTCAGAAATGCGCAGCCGGATATCTTGTGCATGCAAGAGGTCATCCGCTGTGACGCGCCTAAAGCTGTGCTCACGTACCGCGACGAAGAACGAGAGCTGCCACAACGCACACGCTTCTTCGAGGAGGTGACAGAGGCGCTGGGCGATCACGATGCTTTTTTCGCGCCAGCGGCAACCGGTCCGCTTTGGGACGGTGAGGTTAGCTATCCTTCGTATTGGGGTGTTGCGACCTATGTGCGCCGTGGACGTGCAGTGATAGGGCAGGTACAGGGCTTTGTGCACGGTGAATACGGGCCAGATGGCTTTGGCGATCACCCTCGATCGCGGACGGCTCAAGGCGTGCGGGTTTATCATCCCGGTTTGGGGCGGGCTGTGAGCGTGATCCACATGCACGGGCTGCGTATCGCTGAGGGCAAGATGGATACTCCTGAGCGTGAGACGCAGGCGCATCGCTTCTTGGAGCACGCCGCAGCGCTTGCAGGCCCCGACGATATCCGAGTGATGTGTGGCGACTTTAACGTTGAGCCAAACAGCAAGACCTTAAGTCTGATCAAAGACGCAGGTCTGACCGAGCTTGTGGCGCATTTCGGCTTTCCTGGTACAAGATCTGCGGCCTATGAAAAGCCGGGTCGCTGGGCGGATTACATGGCGATTGACCAGGTTGATGCGGTGCGCGCCTTTGATGTGAGCTATGAGCCTGTTGTTTCGGATCATTGTCCACTGTTGCTAGAGATTTAGGAGAACAGCTATGCCCGCGTTAAAACCTACGTCATTTCAGGCGGAAGTCCTTTGGATTGGCGTTGTTCAAGACCGCGCAGCCGCTTTGGCGTCCGCCGGCATGACACACGCAGAAATTGGGTTCGGGGGAATTGGGGGGGAGGCGCATGGTGGACTTACACGGCTCTCCTGCTCGCGCGTCATATCCCAGCACCCCCGCGGCACCAAGATTCGCAACGCCCGTCAGCTGAGCGTTGTAAGCGCAGAAGAACTGGAAGAGATCGCAGCAGAAATGGGCATCGCGGATCTGCGACCGGATCAGGTTGGCGCTACTCTGATGCTCCGTGGATTGCCTGATTTTACACATTTGCCGCCGTCTTCGCGTTTGCAAGGGCCATCCGGCGTGACGCTCGTGGTGGATATGGTAAACCGGCCCTGCCATCTGCCCGCCCCGGTCATTGATGCGGACAATCCAGGTAAAGGTCGCGGTTTTAAAACTGCGGCCAAGGGCCGTCGCGGAGTGACCATGAGCGTGGAACGTGAAGGTGCATTGAGTGTGGGCGACACACTGAAGCTGCATATCCCGGATCAACGATCGTGGGCCTTTCTTGAGGCAGCTCGGTCTGACTAGCCTGATTGCGATTGTCAGGTCACAAGCAGAATGAGCAGCCCCGCGCTGACGATGAATGCGCTGTGGATGACGATTGAAATCGGATGCAATGCGGCCTCCCTTGTTCATCCATGAGTGTGCAGAAGGCGGGTTAACAAACGGTGAGGACATCTCCGGTTCTCTGAGAAATTCATTGGGCCGTGCAATGGCGCGCATTTCCATGATGCGGGCGCAAGTTTCCGATAGAGCGCACGCAAGCCATCTTTGAGCCGCGTGCAGCGTGTCTAATGTCGGAAATGAGGGTTCGCCCTGCTCTAATTCCGCGCTAGGCGATCAAGGACGACAATCGCATATCGCCGGGAGGCCGCCCCAATGGGATACAAGACAGACATCGAGATCGCGCGTGAAGCCGATAAGAAGCCGATTCAAGAAATTGGTGCCAAGCTTGGCATCGGTTCGGAAGATCTGCTGCCCTATGGCCATGATAAGGCCAAGGTGAGCCAAGCTTTTATCAATTCTGTTCAGGACCGGGAAAACGGCAAGCTGATCCTTGTGACGGCGATCAACCCAACACCTGCGGGTGAAGGCAAGACAACGACGACTGTGGGGCTGGGCGACGGTCTGAATCGTATTGGCAAGAACGCTTGCGTGTGTATTCGCGAAGCCTCGCTTGGGCCAAACTTTGGAATGAAAGGCGGCGCCGCTGGCGGCGGGAATGCTCAGATCGTTCCCATGGAAGAAATGAACTTGCACTTTACAGGTGATTTTCATGCCATCACCTCAGCACATTCGTTGCTGTCCGCGATGATCGACAATCATATCTATTGGGGCAACAGCCTTGAAATTGACGTGCGCCGGGTGGTGTGGCGTCGCGTGGTGGATATGAATGATCGCGCCTTGCGCCAAATCACGGCGTCGCTTGGTGGTGTGGCGAACGGCTTCCCACGCGAAGCGGGCTTTGACATCACTGTTGCCTCTGAAGTCATGGCCATCTTGTGCTTGGCCAAAGATTTGAAGGATCTGCAAGAGCGTCTTGGCGCAATGATTGTGGCCTACCGCCGGGATCGTTCGCCAGTGTTCTGCCGTGACATCAAGGCCGATGGCGCAATGACTGTGCTGCTCAAGGATGCGATGCAGCCCAATATTGTGCAAACACTCGAAAACAATCCGGCCTTTGTACATGGCGGACCTTTCGCCAACATCGCACATGGGTGTAACTCTGTGATCGCAACAACGACCGCCCTTAAACTGGCGGATTATGTGGTCACCGAAGCCGGTTTTGGCGCGGATCTTGGCGCTGAGAAATTCATGAACATCAAATGCCGAAAAGCGGGCCTGGCCCCGTCGGTTGTGGTCTGTGTGGCCACGGTGCGCGCAATGAAGATGAATGGCGGCGTTGCTAAAGCAGACCTTGGTGCAGAAAATGTGGACGCAGTAAAGGCGGGTTGCCCGAACCTTGGCCGCCATATTGAGAACCTGAAATCCTTTGGTGTGCCCGTGGTCGTCGCGATCAACCACTTTGTCACCGACACGGATGCAGAAGTGCAGGCGGTGAAGGATTTCGTCGCGGATCAAGGCGCGGAAGCGGTTCTTTCGCGGCATTGGGAACTGGGCTCTGAAGGGTCTGCACCGTTGGCCGAAAAGGTTGTTGAGGTGATCGAAGCGGGTGAAGCGAAATTCGAGACGCTCTACGCCGACGACATGCCTTTGGCGGAGAAAATCCAAACCGTTGCCAAAAAGATCTACCGTGCTGATGAGGCCGTAATGGATCAAAAGATCTTGGGCCAGCTTCAGCTTTGGGAAGAGCAAGGCTATGGCAATCTGCCGGTTTGCATGGCAAAAACCCAATATTCGTTCAGTACAGACCCAGCGCAGCGCGGTGCCCCAATCGGGTTCACCGTGCCGGTGCGAGAAGTGCGCCTGAGCGCAGGTGCGGGCTTTATCGTGGCTGTCTGCGGTGAGATCATGACAATGCCCGGCCTGCCGCGCGTTCCATCCGCCGAAGCGATCCACCTGAACGATGATGGTCAAATCGAAGGCTTGTTTTAAAAGGGGGCGGGCGCGGGCTCAGGGGGTCTTGACCCCCCGTTCGCCCGCGTCGCCGTTCCGGCTCCAAAGCCTGCTCGCGGGCGGGGAGTATTTTATGAATGGAGAAGGGAAAAAGATGCGCTTTGTTTGGGGTGTTGTGCTGGCATTGAGTGCCACGCCCATTGCGGCACAGGAGTGGTTTGTGCACCCTTTCGGCGAATTGCGAGCGTATCACCAAGATTGGTTGGCCGTCTGTCAGGATGAAGGGGCAGGGCCGTGCCGGATCGTGCGGGCACAGCCCGATGCGAACTCATCATCAGCTTTTGACCAACGGATGAGCGTGCACCGTGGGGCTGACGGATGGTGGATCGAAGTTATGGATCGGGGCATGGTTGGTGAAGAAGTCACGTCACTGACATTCAAATTCGGATCAAAATCGATCACTGTTCCAGCCGAAGAATGGTCAGTTGGAGAGCGTGGTGCGCGCAATGTCACAGAGACTCTAACCCTGAACGATGCACAAGCGACCCAGCGCATCCTTGAGCGGATGCGCGCGGGGCTTGAGTTGGATGTACTTTATGCACCCTCCGGGAACGGGGACGGCCGTGCGACATTCCCTTTGCGTGGCGTTGTAGCCGCCATGGGTGCGATAGAAGAAATTGAGGCCAAACGATGACCCATATTGCTGAGATCCATTGGCAGGCAGAAGGTGATGTGCCGTCTGGGGGGTACAGCCGCGCCCATTGGTGGTGCTTTGACGGTGGTGCCGAAGTAAAAGCGTCAGCCTCACCCGATATTGTGCCAGTGCCGATGTCTCAGCCGGAAGCCGTAGACCCTGAGGAGGGCTTTGTTGCATCGCTCGCATCGTGCCACATGCTGTGGTTCTTGGATTTCGCGCGGCGGGCCGGGTTCGCACCGGCAAGTTATGTGGACCATGCCGTAGGGCATATGGAGAACGCATCCGATGGTGGGCTTTGGGTCGCTCGCGTGAACTTGACGCCTTTTGTTGTTTGGTCTGGCGGCGGGCCCAGCCGCGAAGAAGAGAAAGCGCTTCACGCGCAAGCACATGGGGCCTGTTTCATCGCAAAATCAGTCCGCACGGAGATCCAAATCACTGTTGCGGAATATCAAGAGGACACGCTCGACGAAGCGTGAATGGGGGGCGGAAATGACTGCGAGTTTGATTGACGGTAAAGCGTTTGCAGCGCAGGTGCGCGGCAAAGTAGCGGCGCATGTGGCGCGGTTGAAGGATGAGCACGGCATTACGCCGGGACTGGCTGTTGTGCTGGTTGGAGAGGATCCGGCGAGCGAAGTATATGTTGCCGCCAAGCACAAACAAACAGTTGAAACAGGAATGGCCTCTTTTGAGCATAAGCTGCCTGCAAATGTATCAGAAGCAGACCTCTTTGCCCTGATTGATCAATTGAATGCCGATCCAACAGTTCATGGTATCTTGTGTCAGTTCCCAGTGCCGGATCATTTGGACGAGCGCGCGGTGGTGGCGCGGATTGATCCGGCCAAAGATGTGGACGGATTGAGCGTGATGAATGCAGGGCTTCTGGCCAGCGGTGAAAAGGGCCTTGTGTCATGTACGCCGCTTGGATGCCTTATGCTGTTGCGGGACGAATTGGGCGAAATGTCCGGCAAAGAGGCTGTGGTCATTGGGCGCTCCAACCTGTTTGGAAAGCCTATGGGGCAGTTGCTCTTGCGGGAGAATTGCACCGTTACAATCGCGCATTCGCGGACCAAGGATCTGGCAGAGGTTTGTCGCCGCGCTGATATCCTTGTCGCTGCGGTTGGCCGCGCTGAAATGGTGAAGGCTGAGTGGGTCAAGCCGGGTGCAACGGTGATCGACGTGGGCATCACGCGCATTCCTCATCCTGAGAAGCCCGGCAAAACCAAGCTACTGGGTGATTGCGATTTCGACAGCTGTGCGACGGTGGCCCGCGCCATTACCCCAGTGCCGGGTGGCGTTGGCCCGATGACCATCGCTTGCCTGCTCGCCAATACAGTGACGGCATGCTGCCGTGCGCATAATTTGGCGGAGCCTGATGGTCTGACCGTTTGATGCCAGATCAAGGAACGCAAACCCATGCACATGACCCACGCCATGTGCGCGGCGCGCCGGTGCGCAAACGGATATTGAGCGAAGTTGCTGGCTATGTCGCCGGAGCCAAGGATATCGGGCGGCTTGTCTCAATCATGATCGGTGATACGCCCGAGGTTGCGGTTTATATCCGTGGGCAAGCACGCGCGGCTGAGCAGGTGGGCCTGCCATTTGATCAACAGGTTTGGCCCGGCGACATCTCACAGGAAAGCTGTAAGCGGCGCATTCAGGACATGAATGATGATCCGGGCGTTCTTGGCATTATCCTCCAGCGCCCTGTGCCTGAGCATATCAATGTGCGCTCGCTACAATCGGCGATCCACCCGCTTAAAGATGTGGAGGGCATGAACCCAGCTTCTGTTGGCAATATTTTGTACAACGACGTCGCGCTTGCGCCCTGTACGGCTGCGGCAGCTGTTGAGTTGATCCGCGAAACCGGCTTGAACATGCGCGGTCTTGAGGTGGTGATGATCGGCCACTCTGAGATCGTGGGTAAACCGATCGCTGTGATGCTTATGGCCGAAGGCGCGACAGTGACTGTTTGCCATCATATGACGCGCTCTGTTGCCATGCACTCTCGCCGGGCCGATGTTGTGGTTGTCGCGGTGGGTAAAGCCCATCTGATCGGCCCAGACATGATCAAGCCGGGTGCAGCCGTCATAGATATCGGCATCAACCAAACCGAAAACGGCATTGTCGGGGATGTGGATACGCGGGCGGTGACGGATGTTGCGGGTTGGGTCACGCCTGTGCCGGGTGGGGTTGGGCCGGTGACTGTTGCGATCCTGATGCGGAACGCGACCGTGGCCCACCAAAGGCAAAAGGCAGCGGGCTGGATCTAAGCCGAAAACATCTAAAAATCGCGGGCTGAGCGTTTTCGAAATCGGTTGAGCGCGCTAGGTATTGATGGATGAAACTTCCCTCGCGCATAGACATGTGGTTCACCGAAAAAGGGTGGCAGGTGCATCCGCACCAACAAGACATGCTTTTGCGTGCGGCAGATCCTGCCGTATTGCTGATCGCCCCCACTGGTGGCGGAAAAACACTCGCCGGGTTTCTTCCAACTTTGGCTGAGCTTGCGGACGAACCCCAAAACGGTTTGCATACGATTTATGTGTCTCCTCTCAAGGCGCTAGCGGCGGACATCAAGCGCAACTTGCGCAGCCCTGTTGATGAGATCGGGCTTGAAATTCGAATCGAAGACCGGACCGGCGACACGTCGCAAACTCAAAAGAAGCGGCAGCGTGTCGATCCTCCCCACATCCTTTTGACCACGCCTGAAAGTCTGGCTCTTCTGACCTCATACGCGGATGCGCCGCGCATGTTTCAGGGTGTGCAGCGCGTGATAGTGGATGAGATCCACGCGCTGAGCGAAAGCAAAAGAGGCGATCAGTTGATGCTGGCCTTGGCAGCGCTGGAAACGATTTGCCCGGGGTTGCGCCGTGTGGGGCTGTCCGCAACCGTAGAAGACCCAAAGGCGATCGCACGATTTCTGGCCAAACACCCGGAGCCTTGCGAAATTGTACACGCAGATCCTGGCCCTGCTCCTGACATTCAGATTCTGCATTGCGAAGAGTTGCCGCCTTGGTCCGGAGGGGGCGGTAAATACGCAATCCCTGCGATCCTTGAACAAGTGAAGCGTCACAAAACCACGCTGATTTTCCATAATACACGCGCGCAAGCAGAGCTGTTTTTTCACAATCTCTGGCTTGCCAATGACGATGAGCTGCCCGTTGGGATCCACCACGGATCCTTGGCTCGCGAACAGCGAGCCAAGGTGGAACAAGCGATGGTTGATGGCGCGTTGCGGGCTATTGTGTGCACCGGCTCGCTTGATTTAGGGATCGATTGGGGGGACGTCGATCTTGTTATTCAGGTGGGGGCGCCGAAAAATGTCAAGCGGTTGGTGCAACGGATTGGTCGCGCCAATCACAGGTACAACGCGCCATCCAAGGCACTTCTGGTTCCGGCCAACAGGTTCGAGGTGGTTGAATGCGCCGCCGCGCTTGAGGCCGTAGCTGCTCATGATCTTGATGGTGATGGACGCGGAGCTGGGCCGCGTGACGTGCTGTGTCAGCATATCCTGATTGCGGCCTGCGCGGGGCCGTTTGACGAGGTCGCTCTTTATGACCAGACGCGTACCGCGGGGGCTTATGCCGGGCTAACTTGGGAGGCCTTTGAAGATTGCCTCAACTTTTGTGCTACAGGCGGCTACGCGTTGCGCAGCTATGACAAATGGCAACGGCTCAAACAACGTGCCGATGGGAAGTGGGAGTTGCGCGATCCGCGCGCCGCACAGCGCATCCGGATGAATATTGGTACAATCCAAGATACAGACACCCTCAAAGTGCGCCTGAAGAACCGCGCAGGCGGCAAGCCATTGGGTGAGGTAGAAGAAGGGTTTGCCGCGACGCTTACTCCCGGCGATACGTTTTTGATTGGAGGGCAGATCGTGCGCTATGAAAACCTGCGCGAGATGACCGTTGAGGTGACTCGTCGCAAAGGGGACAAGCCCAAGATTGCAACCTTTCTGGGCACTAAATTTGCGACATCTACGCAGCTTTCGCACCGCATTCTCAAGATGTTCCAGCAGGACAGTTGGCCCGCGTTGCCAGAACACACTGCCAGCTGGCTTGCGCTTCAGCGCAGCGTGTCAAAGCTGCCAGAAGCCGATCGGCTTTTGGTTGAGAGTTTTCCTCATGATGGCCGGGCACAAACGGTTTTTTATGGGTTTGCTGGCCGCAATGCGATGCAGACCTTAGGTCTGTTGGTGACACAGCGCATGGAGGCAGCAGGGCTTGGTCCCATGGGCTTTGTCGCGACAGACTATGCCACGCTGATCTGGTCGCTCGATAGCGTGGTAGACCCTGCCCCGCTTCTTTCGCATGAGAACTTGCGCGGTGGGTTGGAAACATGGCTCTCAGGGAATGCTGTGATGAAAAGGACTTTCAAAGCGAGTGCGGTTATTTCCGGCTTGATTGAAAAGAACCTCCCACAGGCGCGCAAAAGTGGCCGGCAAGCCACCTTCAGCTCGGATATACTCTATGACACACTTCTAAAATATGATCCGGATCATGTGATGATGCAGATCACTCGTGAGGAAGCAACGCGCGGGCTTGTTGATTTTGGGCGCATCGAGGAAATGTTAGCACGCATAGAAGGCCGAATTGACCATCGCATCCTTGAACGTGTGACCCCGCTTGCAGCGCCACTGTTTCTTGAAGCCGGGCGCGTGCCGGTCAAAGGGCTTGCTGAAGAGCGTTTGATGGCGGAGGAAGTAGAACGGATGATGGCTGTGTCCGGTCTTGATGCGATTGAGCCAACACCCACCAAGCGGTTGGCCGTGCAGCAGTGGAGCCGCTGAATTCCTTTGCACTGAAGTGTAAGTTTGCCGGACGCGGCTCTGAACATGTCTGGGTTAGCGCGAAACTTCTTGCTCTGCGCGTCGCGACGCGCCAAGCACTGAACATGAACTCGCATGTCTTTTCCCTTGCTGGGGCCGAACTGGCAGCGCTGCCCTCTGGCGCATTGTGGTGGGGGCACCTGCGTATGTTGGTGGTAAGTGATTTGCATTTGGGAAAGTCGGACCGTATCGCCCGGCGGTCTGGAGCCATGCTCCCACCTTATGAAACGCGAGACACACTCACGCGGCTAGAAGCAGATATCCGAGCGACAGGGGCGGCAACAATTGTTTGTCTTGGAGATAGCTTTGACGATTTGGCTGCGGCTGAAAGCCTGGACGAAGTTGAGCGCCTTTGGCTAACGCGTCTGCAAGCGGGCCGTCGCTGGGTTTGGATCGAAGGCAACCACGATCCCGGCCCGGTTGATTTCGGCGGGACCCATCTGGCCGAACTGCATTCACCGCCGATCTCATTTCGCCATATCGCGCGTCCCGGCGCATCTGGTGAAGTAAGCGGTCATTATCATCCCAAGGCGCGGATCAAGGTCCGCGGTCGAAGCATATCTCGCGCTTGTTTCTTGTATGATAGTGATCGTGTGATCTTGCCTGCATATGGAACCTATACAGGTGGCTTGCGTGCAGACGACGCGGTGTTGAAGGATCTGATGCGGCGCGAAGCATGCGCCGTTATGACCGGATCACAAGTACACGTAATCCCAATGGGGCGTTTTGGCTAACGCTGGATTAGGTCAGTCCGGCAGCTTCCAGCACTGGCAGATGCGTACGGCTTAGCGGGATGCGCGTTTCGTCCTGAGACACAACATAATGGCGGCCCTTTTCGCGTATTATTTCTGAGATTGCAGTCCGGGCGATCCAATGGGACCTGTGCGTCAAAAACCCTTCCACGCCGTCCATTTCTGTTATGGCATCAGACAGGCGCATCCGCACTTCGTACCGGCCGCATTCTGTCGTGATCTCTACCATATGATTTTTGCCTGACAGACGCAGAACACGGCCCGTCACGCCATCTGGAAGACGCTTCAACAGCCGCGGCTGCCTCTCAGTTTTGAGCTCTGTCTCTTCGCCCGACGCTACTGCCAATCGAGCGAAAGTAACCACAGCACTCAACGCATAGCAGGCCAGGAACGCATGAAGAAATGCGATTGGCATTGGAGTGTCGACAAACACAAGCCAATCAAGCCCGGGATATAGGATCGCGGTTATTATAGCCGGCATAATAATCAAACGCCGAATCTCACGCTCACGAAAGCCAAGAGACGGGAAGAATGCATCGACAAATGACATTTCAATTGCAATGAGGAGGAGGCCCAAAGCCAAAATCCCAAACCATAGAAATAGCCGCGTTGTGAGATCAAATTGCACAAAGGTGCCAAAGGGCCCCATATAGGCGGCGAGCGTGGACCCGCTTACCCAAATCATTAGGTTCTGCGCATTTGAAAGTCGTTTGATAGCGTAACCAATAAAACTGGGCATATGTATCCTCGGGTGCGGTCCTACTTTACCTTACCGATGCCATTGTTCAACTGCCTGCGCGGCCAGACAGATTCATTTCACGCAACGTTTTTGCAAGTTTTAGTGTGCAATCTCTTCTTCTTGAACGAACATGTTGGCCCAAGCGCGTTCAATAAGAGCCGGTGACATCTGGTACGGAATCCCCTCAAATTCACAGATTGAGATCATTTGATCGATAAGGAACACGGGCTGATAGTTTGCGTATATATTGTCGATTTCGGGGTATTTCTCACCCAACA